>JBMFVP010000158.1:0-502 GCA_049965935.1 Thermocladium sp. | reverse complement strand
CCACAGCCCACTTGGGGTATTCGAGCACAGCCTTAAGGAATATGTATGCTGTTGGTAGCAGCTCAACAGCGACAACCTCCCCCACTCCCAGCCTGATGGCTTCAAGCGGTATGGAGCCGAATCCTGCGAACGGGTCTAGAAGCCTCGCCCTGGAGATCCTATTCCTCCAGCTCTGGGGGGTGCTGGGATTCCTACTATGCGCGGTGCCCCCTGCTAGGCGGAGGTTATGGATAAACTCCGTTGGGCTTGCATCTTCCGGGATCAGTGCTCCAGCTATAACTGCTCTAGCCCCTGCTAAGGGCTTCCTAGTCCACCAGAAGACCATCTCCCAGTGCGGGGGCCTTCCACCCCCCTGCTTCTCACTAGCGGATGCTTCATTAACCAGTTTGACTGGGAAATTCGCCGTCTCTATGAAGCTCCCCATGGTAATCAACCTCAATGCCTCTTCCTAACGGAGATCGCGCTGTCCCTTAGCACGACTGCGACGCTGCTCTGATCCTCT
>JBMFVP010000157.1:0-503 GCA_049965935.1 Thermocladium sp. | reverse complement strand
GACCCAGTTGAAGTAATGTGTGGTGACTGTGCCGTTCACGTCAACTGGGTAATCACTGCTTACATTCACGCAATACTCTGGGTACCATTGAACCGAGTAATTAATGGGATGAAACACCTCCAGTGCGGAAACACCATTTATTGGAATAAATACAGTACAATTGGACAGCGACACAGATGCAGGCACGCTTACCTTCAGAGCAGAGCCAGCCATAATCCACTGCACGAAATCACCGGTCTCGGAACCATTAACGACTATTGAAAACGGGCTAGTTATGTTAACTAGGTATTGCCTCACCCACTTAATGCTCAAGTTGAGGGGACCATTAACGACTACATAACGCTGAGAACCATTAACGGAAACAAGCCTACTACCATTATTGAAACTATATATTGGAATACTTAGATCGATCTCCGAGCCCCTCGAGACCCAGTTGAAGTAATGTGTGGTGACTGTGCCGTTCACGTCAACTGGGTAATCACTGCTTACATTCACGCAATACT
>JBMFVP010000156.1:0-511 GCA_049965935.1 Thermocladium sp. | reverse complement strand
CCCGGCCTGCAGGCCATATTGATAGCCCATCTGATACGGGGTTCCGGATATGTAAACCACAGGGAAAAAGCCAGATGGAGAGGGCACGCTGGAACCGGTGTTCGTGTAATTCGTTGCCGAAGATGAGTTCATATATGCAATTGTTGATTGTGTGGTGAGTATTATTGCAGTAAGTATAACTGCTACTATCCTATACGAATTCATTTTCAATATACTAGTAGTTATTTCTTCAATATAAACATTGCTTTGTGGTTGCCGGCTCCGTCAACTTAAGCCCAATCGATAGGGGTACCTCCACAACCTCACGGGTCGCGTGGGAGCCCCCGGTCGAGGAGGATCCGGCTGTCCACCCCCGTAACCTTGCGGGGTAAATAGACCGGCTGCGATCGCTCGGATTCCCGGCCTTTATAAGCCGCGCGCGCACGTCCGGGCGTGGAGCGCCTAGCTCTTGGCCCCGTCGCCCTTCGGCTCCTCGCCCGCGCCCCCGGCGCCCGAGCCCGGCCGGACGATC
>JBMFVP010000155.1:0-543 GCA_049965935.1 Thermocladium sp. | reverse complement strand
TGGTGAGGGGGAAACTCCCTAAAGGGAGTAGAAGGTTAAAATTACCATCACTGAACAAAATGCGACCATATGGAAACTCCCTAAAGGGAGTAGAAGGGGTATTGTAATAGCCATACCTGGTGGCAACGGATTAGTTGGTGAGAAACTCCCTAAAGGGAGTAGAAGGTATATGCGTGGCATGACTCTTGGCTGAACCAACCCTTAACCGAAACTCCCTAAAGGGAGTAGAAGGTGTTCTATGATGAATCATTCATGGTTAATGTATATAACGCAATGGGAAACTCCCTAAAGGGAGTAGAAGGTTTTTAGCTACTTTAAGATAGTGGACAAAGGCTATGATTGGGAAACTCCCTAAAGGGAGTAGAAGGTGGCTTCAACCAGGCTCCAGTCATTCTCAATGTACATTCGGAAACTCCCTAAAGGGAGTAGAAGGATGGATTATACGCATTCGGTAATGTTAGGCCATTAAACATGAAACTCCCTAAAGGGAGTAGAAGGTGCATAATGTATGTTAACGCGGATGCAATATTACTAAGCAGGAAC
>JBMFVP010000154.1:0-557 GCA_049965935.1 Thermocladium sp. | reverse complement strand
CGCGTACCTTGAGAGGATGCTGGATGCAGCTAGGAGGACGTTGCTCCCCGGCTCTTCCGTGCGCGATGCCGTGGTCGCGTAGAGACTTCTTGGATACTACCTACTGGCAACGGCATAATTCAGTCATCTCCCATCGGGGCAGCGAGCCGGCCGCATGGAAGGACGCCGTGACGTCGGAGTCGGGCCTCTCCTGGGCCATCTATCGTTCAGAAGCAGGTTGACAGCGATCCTATCCCCCGCCTCTCCTCCAACACCTTCGGGTCCATGCGGCCGTATGGATTGCACTGCCTATTGAATAGGTCATCTTATTCTTCAGGCATGACCGTCAAATATATATAACTGAATTATGCCGTTGCCAGTAAGTTGACGGAACCGCCCGCAACTCCGCAATGTTAATCTATGCGATCGACTCAGGAAAGCCCGATGAGCTCATCGTTGCTCGGTCTGGGTGATCTCCTCAGGGGGGTTCGCGTGGTCGAGTTATCAGCATGGATCTCCGGCCCCTACACGGGCGCCATGCTGGCCGCGCTCGGCGCGGAGGTCATCAAGGTGGAACC
>JBMFVP010000153.1:0-559 GCA_049965935.1 Thermocladium sp. | reverse complement strand
CATGAAAAAGGCAATCCTGTCAAAATACCAGTACAGGCATAAAGGCGTAAGCAGGTGAATTGTGGATCAGGAAGAAGCTGGACGTAAGAAGTTGGAGAAAGCTCCACATAACGTAAGAGGTATCAGCATTATAACGAGCATTAAACGATTAACGTTAAGCGGTTCAAATTATGTAAGAACCAAAAATTTTTTGTCACCGAGATAATTCAGGCTTTGATATTTTCTGCCAGTTGTTTTTTACGGTCTCACAATTAGTGAAAGCCTCGCCATTTATGGCGGGGAGGAGGTCAGCTTAAATCTGATAGCTTTATTACGAAATCAGAGAACGATGCAAAACCAAGGTAACCTGCAGCATATTGAATTTTCAACAGTACATCTCTTTAACACAAAAAATCATTGATTGATCGGTCATAAATAATAAAATATGAGTGATTTTTTGCACCGGAAAACGGCCGTCATGTTTGTGCTGTATAAGCAAAAAATCTGACTCAGTTTTATCAGAATGGGCACAAGCCTGCAATTTGCATTTGAAAATTTTTGCTTAAAAATATAAAAGGAG
>JBMFVP010000152.1:0-586 GCA_049965935.1 Thermocladium sp. | reverse complement strand
GGGCCACTAATAGGCCTGATGCCG
The DNA here is from genome assembly GCA_049965935.1 of Thermocladium sp. Taxonomy (GTDB): domain Archaea; phylum Thermoproteota; class Thermoprotei; order Thermoproteales; family Thermocladiaceae; genus Thermocladium. Next base: position 562 of record JBMFVP010000152.1, on the reverse strand, counting down.
TTGATCCAGCCCTTAGGAGGCCCGGCAGATTCGATAGGGAGATAACCATTGGAATGCCGGATAAGAATGCTCGTAGAGAGATATTAAGTGTTCATACTCGTAATGTGCCGCTCTGCAGTGAGGATGATGTGAAGAACAATATTTGCAATAAGTCGGACTTAGTTAGCCTTGATGAATTAGCTGAAATGACCCATGGATATACTGGAGCCGATATAGCAGCACTAGTTAAAGAAGCAGCAATGGCTAGGCTGCGGAAATCCATTGACCAGAAGGTTATAGATCTAGAGCAACCGGAGATACCGCAAAATATCTTGGAGAAGATCAGGATAAGTAAGCAAGATTTCCTGGATGCAATGAGGTATGTTCAACCAACTGTGCTTAGGGAAATAATAGTTGAGATGCCGGAGGTTAAGTGGGACGATATTGGCGGTTATGATAATGTGAAGCAAGAACTGAAGGAAACCGTTGAGTGGCCCATAAAGTATAGATCATACTTTGAGGAATTGGGCGTAGATCCGCCTCGCGGTATTTTGTTGTTTGGGCCTCCGGGTACTGGGAAGAC
>JBMFVP010000151.1:256-589 GCA_049965935.1 Thermocladium sp. | reverse complement strand
GGTAAAGTTTTTTAGGCTTTGGCTTTTCTAGGGTTTAGCCACTGGTCAACTCTAGTTGAGATGGGGGGCCGACAATCCCCACAAAGGGGTGTAACCCCCAAGAAACTCCCTAAAGGGAGTAGAAGGACGTATTAGTAAAGCGTGGTAACCCAGTACGAATTCCTCGTTAGAAACTCCCTAAAGGGAGTAGAAGGTACCTTCAGCAGTAATTTGACTACCCACAGTAGGCTCAGTGAAACTCCCTAAAGGGAGTAGAAGGTCCTCTTCAGTGTTTCCTTTGTTCCAATTAAACCCATCTGAAACCCCTAAAGGGAGTAGAAGGCATTCCTCAAA
>JBMFVP010000151.1:0-246 GCA_049965935.1 Thermocladium sp. | reverse complement strand
TTGCATAGACAAATAAATGAAACTCCCTAAAGGGAGTAGAAGGTCCAGAACCATGATGCGTAAGCATTATAGGCTTGAATGAAGACTGAAACTCCCTAAAGGGAGTAGAAGGTTATGAACTTGGGCTGTTCCTTAGGGGCTACTATTGACCAGTGAAACTCCCTAAAGGGAGTAGAAGGGGGTAATTTTATAAATCTATTCCCACAATAAACATGTGGTGAAACTCCCTAAAGGGAGTAGAAGGTC
>JBMFVP010000150.1:0-599 GCA_049965935.1 Thermocladium sp. | reverse complement strand
CCTAACAGCATCATTAGGCGTAGCATTAGCCTCCTCAAGCCTAACACCAACCAACCCAACAAACTCCTCCCTGGTAATATGCCTTATGCATGCCTTAACCAAATCATCACTAACCTGAACCCTACCAATCCTAACCCTATAAACATACGACCACTCATAACCCAACTCACCAGGCTTAACACCCTTATTGAGGACGTACTCCAGGATCCTCCTTCTAACCTCATTATTAAGCTTATCCACGTTAATCATGCTTGGATCCATTCCTACCAGTTAAAGTACCAAACCACACTTCAGTTTTTAAACCATACCATGCAAGATTTTAATGAGACTCCATGCATGATCTTTGTGGGTTCAGGTCCCGTTGGCGTAGGCCTGCGTGGGTTCAAATCCCACCCCCCGCATCATACTAGGAATTAAACATGCCACATGTTAAGTGGTTTAGGAATCAATACTTACACATTGCTTGACTCTGCCTCCTCCCTGTCCTAAAGGGTGAGTTTTGTCATTCGTTTCATCATGATGGGTTAATTAAATTCTTGAGGTTGATGAAGCTATGGTGGGGGAATTCAAGTAATTCATATGCATTATGAATTCTCATT
>JBMFVP010000149.1:0-611 GCA_049965935.1 Thermocladium sp. | reverse complement strand
GAATCATGTACAAAACCCAGCCCAAGAAACCCAGAAGAAACTCCCTAAAGGGAGTAGAAGGAGTCGTCCAGACACCGAAACGTGTTACGCTCCCTATATATGAAACTCCCTAAAGGGAGTAGAAGGTTAACGTATAGTTCAGTCAATGTCTTAACCTGATCAAGAAACTCCCTAAAGGGAGTAGAAGGCACCCACCTTAAGTGCACACTACGTTAATTTAAACATATTGTTTGAAACTCCCTAAAGGGAGTAGAAGGAAGTCCTCTAGTTTCCTATCTATTATCTTAGACTCATACGAGAAACTCCCTAAAGGGAGTAGAAGGCCTGAATGCCAGAGGGAGGTTAGGATTAGTGAGGATAGTATGAAACTCCCTAAAGGGAGTAGAAGGGGAAAAGGCACAGTAACCCTCACGGTAAAGCGCACGTTAAAGCACAAGGAAACTCCCTAAAGGGAGTAGAAGGACATACGTATACAGTACAATCACTAACGCACCATCATTAATCAAAGAAACTCCCTAAAGGGAGTAGAAGGAGCGTTTTTGAAATAACTCAACATAGCATCTGGATATCCGAAACTCCCTAAAGGGAGTAAAAGGTTGTATTCTTTATAC
>JBMFVP010000148.1:0-646 GCA_049965935.1 Thermocladium sp. | reverse complement strand
AAATAAAGATAAAAGACAAGCACCGGAAACTCCCTAAAGGGAGTAGAAGGACTATTAGCATTACCGTTATGAGTAATTCCACTGTGAGTAACCAGAAACTCCCTAAAGGGAGTAGAAGGTTAACGATTGGCATAACGTATGAGTTAATAGCCCTAGGTAGAAACTCCCTAAAGGGAGTAGAAGGATGTACTGCTGAACCCCCCTACGGAATACTGGGTCTTAAAAAGAAACTCCCTAAAGGGAGTAGAAGGTAACTTAAGCCTACGCATGTAGGCATGCATGCAGTAGTGTTTGAAACTCCCTAAAGGGAGTAGAAGGTACGCATTCATAATGAATGCTAGTAATGTATGCTTCACTGAAGAAACTCCCTAAAGGGAGTAGAAGGCCATACTTTTCAGCAATCCTCTTAGCCTCCTTTTCCACATCCTCGGGGAAACTCCCTAAAGGGAGTAGAAGGTGACTCAGTGTTACCCATGCCCCTACACCTTGGCGTAGTAGGAAACTCCCTAAAGGGAGTAGAAGGTCACTGAATTAAACCCACCCACCTGGCTAAGACTCTACTACCGAAACTCCCTAAAGGGAGTAGAAGGTAGTGCATACTAGTTCATGGTGACAGAAAATATGCAGGTTAGAAACTCCCTAAAGG
>JBMFVP010000147.1:0-646 GCA_049965935.1 Thermocladium sp. | reverse complement strand
GTTCGACGAGGTTCTAATCCGTGAACCAGGGGTAGTTGGAGCATATATAATGACGGGTCCAAACAAGGTAACAGGTAGCTTGGATTCGTATGATTCGGAACTTGTTCTAGGTGGGTACTCTAATGCCAACATGGCATTCTTTTTAGCGATACATGCTGAACTGGCTCTGCTATGGCTGAGTAATCTGGGCTGGAGACCCTATATGGATATATATGGATACGGACTGGACACCACTGAGTACTCCAACGATACCACGGTAGGAATGGCCACGGATGGAAATGTATTGGTAAGCAATGGATCCGTTAATCCACAATTGTTCTCGGGGTACTTGACAAGTAATTTCTTGCCCACGGTGCCAATGCCCAAGGTTTTGATTTTATTCCCGAACGGCACCATCACTGAATTTTACCCCACTCGGAACGTGTCGTTAACGTTTGAGGGGAAAATGCAAATTAATGCCTCGGCCGTGGGATATTTTAGGGGTCTTCAATTATCCATAGATAATAAAACCATGGAACTAAATAGCAACGAGATAACCATAGGCCACAGCGGCTTCGGCTCGCTCACTATAAGGCCCACCTATGAGGTGTACTACTTAGTCAATATAGACTCCAATTACCCAGTGAATGCATCCATTGACGGCAAC
>JBMFVP010000146.1:0-647 GCA_049965935.1 Thermocladium sp. | reverse complement strand
CCTAAAGGGAGTAGAAGGTGGTGCTGATTTTCACTGTTCCGTCATGGGATGGTTACGTTAGAAACTCCCTAAAGGGAGTAGAAGGCCAGTACTTGACGTAACGCTATTCTAACTGGATCAGTTGTATCTGAAACTCCCTAAAGGGAGTAGAAGGATCTTACACTCCTGAGGAGTGTAAATAATCACGCATACTTTCTTTCGAAACTCCCTAAAGGGAGTAGAAGGTTCAGGACTGCGGCAACGTACCTAGTGATGAATTACCTCGAAACTCCCTAAAGGGAGTAGAAGGCTCATCCTCAGTCACCTAAATGTGCCTAATCAGCATTAAGAAACTCCCTAAAGGGAGTAGAAGGTTGTGGTTAGACATACTGTATTTAATGATGCTGCCATTAATATTAGAAACTCCCTAAAGGGAGTAGAAGGTGTTTACTGCAATAATGGCATACCTAATAGTGCAAAATGTCTGAAACTCCCTAAAGGGAGTAGAAGGTTTACACAAGTCATGCGATGGTGAAGGCGTACAAAAATCATTTTCGAAACTCCCTAAAGGGAGTAGAAGGGTATCAATATCGAAACTCCTACCCATCACCGTTACACCATCAGGAAACTCCCTAAAGGGAGTAGAAGGAAAACAACGCATTAACTGC
>JBMFVP010000145.1:0-649 GCA_049965935.1 Thermocladium sp. | reverse complement strand
CTCTGGGATTTTAATTCTCCTTTCTAGAGCAAATTCATCCTGCAAAACCTTTGCTGGAATTACTTTTTTAAGAGTATCAATTGATTTCCCAGAAGGGTCTTTTGGCATCGGTAACTGCTCCGGTAAATCTGGGATTATATTGTACCACTCTTCCGGCATATCGTCTTGTTTAAGATCGAGTCTATTTGTCATAGTAATCTTTATATCATTCTTGTATTTAAATATTCTTTAATGTAATTATTCTTGCAATAGTTTGATCGTCGTAAATTTATTATTTGTATACCTTTCGCAATTCATCTCCTCCCTGAAGGTCGGAGCTTTCCTGCTAGTTTCATTGTAAAAAACGTAACAGGTCAGTCTAGTGTGGACTTCAACCTGGATGAATCTCCCTTCTTGTGATGAGTCTTGGTACATACCCTATGAAATTCCTCCTCCTCAGCTTCTATGATCTGTACCAGAGGTTGGTGTTCCTGCTGGATACGGGTTACGAGCATCTCAGGACAAGGAAGTTCGTGGACAATCTCCTCAAGCGGAAGAGGGAGTGGCTGTTCCGATTCGTTGTTGATCCAAATGTTGAACCGATAAACAACAGGGCTGAAAGAGCGTTAAGACCTTCAGTGATATACAGGAAGATATCCGGAGGCACAAG
>JBMFVP010000144.1:0-653 GCA_049965935.1 Thermocladium sp. | reverse complement strand
CTATAGCTCAATACAAGTAACACCAAGTGGTACCATTGCTGGCAGTACATCTCCATCATCATTAACATGCACAGGAACTTTACAGCTAGTTGCTGGTACTCAATACTCAGGTGAGTTAACCACTACTTCAGGCCAAACATATCCATTCACGGTAAATGGAGGATCGTAAGAACTATTGATTTTATAACTTTAATTTAAGAAAACATTGTTTTTAAATCTTTAAATATTTTTCAAGCTTCTCCGTATGCTCTGTCTCCTGCGTCTCCTAGTCCTGGTATTATGTAGCCGTTTTCGTTGATTTCTGGGTCTATTGCTGCTAGGTATATGTCTGCTTGGGGGTATTTTCTCAGTACTCGTTCTATTGCTTGTTTAGTGCCTATTGCATTTATGAGTATCATTTTCCTGGGTTCCCCCTTTTCCTTTACCGTGTTTAGCGCCGCTATCATTGTTGAGCCCGTGGCGAGCATTGGATCCACCACCATTACCGTGGTGTCCCTTTGGATTCTCGGTATTCTCACGTAGTTCATCTCTATTTCGAACTCCATGGAGCCCCTCTCATGCGTATCCTCCCTTCTCTTGGCGCTTATCACTCCCATTCTGGCCATTGGGAATACCTTGAGGAGGCCCTCAACCATTGGCATTGCTGCCCTCAG
>JBMFVP010000143.1:0-661 GCA_049965935.1 Thermocladium sp. | reverse complement strand
CTCAATATGAGGAGGAGCAAGCGTTTAACGCTAGAGAATCTCCCTAAAGGGAGTAGAAGGAAGTTGGAGGTCCTTGGGGCGCCTGCGATACAGAATGTTAGTTGAATCTCCCTAAAGGGAGTAGAAGGGCGATTGGCGCAATAATCGTGCCTGCAATGGTCTCAAGGGGAAGGAATCTCCCTAAAGGGAGTAGAAGGTGAATAAATTATATAATTTCATAGTATTCTCAGAGCCTGAGGAATCTCCCTAAAGGGAGTAGAAGGAACGTAATGTCTCTTATGAATTGTTTTAGGTCATCGTACTGAATCTCCCTAAAGGGAGTAGAAGGTTATGGGAACAATAATAGTTCCCAATTTCCCAACCGTGAATAGAATCTCCCTAAAGGGAGTAGAAGGAATCAACATCAGTAATAGTCTCAACATTAGTGGTGCCCTTCTCGAGAATCTCCCTAAAGGGAGTAGAAGGTTCTTGAATCTTCTAAACTGCATTATGTCAAGGAGTTGATTTGCTAGAATCTCCCTAAAGGGAGTAGAAGGTTTTATGAGACTGAATGCAACATGATTAGAATTAATCCCTAGAATCTCCCTAAAGGGAGTAGAAGGCATACTTGTTGTTTTCCTCCCCGCGGCGAGGAATATAGCTGGAATCTCCCTAAAGGGAG
>JBMFVP010000142.1:0-705 GCA_049965935.1 Thermocladium sp. | reverse complement strand
CAATAATGGAGTAGAATCTACAAAAGAATTGAAACTGGGCATAATGGGTAATAGTGATACGGGCATATACCCATAGTAGAATCTACAAAAGAATTGAAACAGGGAAACTCCAGTGTTTTTCCTCTGAAATACTTTGTATAAGTAGAATCTACAAAAGAATTGAAACCTGACTATCATCGCAATCTCCGCTTTCACACATTTCCGCTGTAGAATCTACAAAAGAATTGAAACCCTTATTGCGGCAATTCCCGCTAATGAAGCGATTATGTAGAATCTACAAAAGAATTGAAACGCAAGATATGGTAAGGCATGATTTCATGTTTGGTTGATGTGGTAGAATCTACAAAAGAATTGAAACCATTAATAATTGGTTGCATGTGTGTCCACGTTATACTGTAGAATCTACAAAAGAATTGAAACACTCGTCCAATACGTTGATGGCCCAGTCATTGTGACGCCGGGTAGAATCTACAAAAGAATTGAAACGTAGGTATCTTAACCTTAATCAGCCTCTTAACAGGGTCAAGTAGAATCTACAAAAGAATTGAAACACCTGCCTAGGTACTTTATCTTTACGTTAACCTCCCCCAGCCCCGTAGAATCTACAAAAGAATTGAAACTCCTCTTCGTTGCAACAGTCATGTACTCACTCATTTGTAGAATCTACAAAAGAATTGAAACCTTGCCCGTTCTACACTTAGAACG
>JBMFVP010000141.1:0-712 GCA_049965935.1 Thermocladium sp. | reverse complement strand
AAAGAATTGAAACTTGCACTAAACGACTGCTTAGATAAATCATCCTCCCCTTGTAGAATCTACAAAAGAATTGGAACTTGAGGTTTTAACGGCGCCTGAGATTCTGCGGCATTTACCGGTAGAATCTACAAAAGAATTGAAACTTACCATATTGACCAGCCAATAACTATACTGAGTACCAAACGTAGAATCTACAAAAGAATTGAAACTGTTTCTTCTCATTTCGAATCACCGAAAAAAGTTACATTGGTAGAATCTACAAAAGAATTGAAACCCATGTACTGGGGTCGGAGTATTGTTGCGTACTAAACCCGGTAGAATCTACAAAAGAATTGAAACTTAGATATTCGTATTTTACCGCTTACATCGCCGAAAATGGTAGAATCTACAAAAGAATTGAAACCTGAACTCTGTGTTAGCGAAGCAATCATGCCTATCACACATGTAGAATCTACAAAAGAATTGAAACCTACATGATTCTATTTCAACTCCGACCGACTCTATGTTCTTTATCGTGTAGAATCTACAAAAGAATTGAAACTTGATTTCTGGGTTGACTTTTTCGTAATAGTTATCAGTAAGTAGAATCTACAAAAGAATTGAAACGTTGGATTAACATGCCTAGGCGGTATATCACTATTAGTGTAGAATCTACAAAAGAATTGAAACGTCAAATAGGTCTAGAATTGCATCTATAAATACCTTGTTATGT
>JBMFVP010000140.1:0-754 GCA_049965935.1 Thermocladium sp. | reverse complement strand
GTGGATCCGAGGAATACTTCCAGGACATGTGCCAGATGTGGATATGTGAAGAGAGACCTATCTCTATCTGATCGCGTCTTCTCATGCCCTAGGTGTGGTTGGGCGGTGGATCGTGATTTTAATGCTTCTCTAAATGTTCATCGTGCGGGGTCGGGACTGCCCTTAGAGCCTGTGGACAGGAAACCTCTGCTATACATACCCTTCTCTGAGGGTGTGTATAGTAAGTTTCTTGGAAGAAGCAGGAAATCCTCACCGCGAGGTGGGGATGCCCCGTCCGTAAGGGCGGGGTAGTTCACATAATTCATAATCTTTACATGTTGATGCACAACCTGAAAAGAACGCAAGAATCAGGAAAAAGAAAAAATGTTCTCAGGAGAAAACACCAGAAAATCAGGATCTCAAAGGAAAAGCTCACATCGCTCTCTTCTCAGATGAAGCAGGCACTGATCAAAAGGCTTCAGCAGCGTGATGGCTCTGGCGGAGCAGAAGAAAGGGATCAGGGTCGGAAAGGGTGTATAAGATGAAGCTGATAACGCATTACGTATTCACCGTGGGATTGCTGGTCTGGATGCTGCCCGGTTACCTGGGTTTTCTGCTTTCTGTTTGGCTTGCGTTTTCAGTTAACAGGCTGATCGACTTCGGTCACACCATGAAGAATGGTTATCCTTCAAGATCCTGGGTAACTCATGACATCTTAACCGCTCCCTTCTGGGGGCTCGCTGTTGGTTTTTTGACTTATTATCTTCTGCGGTAT
>JBMFVP010000139.1:0-901 GCA_049965935.1 Thermocladium sp. | reverse complement strand
CCTTTAGGGAGATTCAGCACTATTCAATAATCCAGCACCTATCGCGGTTAATGCTGCTCCTTCTACTCCCTTTAGGGAGATTCTGGTATGTTAATTCTTCAGCCCATGCTTGAGCTTGTATTGCCCTTCTACTCCCTTTAGGGAGATTCTATGCACTAACGCTTTGCGGGTACTGTCTGTGTCTAGTTCCTTCTACTCCCTTTAGGGAGATTCAGCATTAATTGCTTAACGCCGGAGGAGAGGGTTGGGGACTTTACCTTCTACTCCCTTTAGGGAGATTCTCAATGCAAGTCAAGCAGCGCCACTCACGATAAGAAGCTGTACCCCTTCTACTCCCTTTAGGGAGATTCTATTATCTTTACGTTAGCCTCCCCGAGGCTGCGGAATGCATTAACCCTTCTACTCCCTTTAGGGAGATTCTTAATGGGACAAGCATTAACCTGGGCACGACGTATTACTATATTCCTTCTACTCCCTTTAGGGAGATTCCGTCGATATGGGGTAAGCCCCACTAACCATGGCCTCAACCTTCTACTCCCTTTAGGGAGATTCCTACCTTGAAAGTAGCTAATGAATTGAGGAGAAATGCGATCCTTCTACTCCCTTTAGGGAGATTCCAGGTTAGTTATGCCACCGCTGGCGCGAATATTTTTTCGTCTAATTCCTTCTACTCCCTTTAGGGAGATTCTAAGTTTTTTAAATAATGCGAAAGGAAATGATTCGACCAGAACCTTCTACTCCCTTTAGGGAGATTCGTAACCTGCTGCGCCTGATGTGCTTGATATTAATAACGCATTACCTTCTACTCCCTTTAGGGAGATTCAACGACTAGGGAGGCCACGGATTACCTTGATGAGTTGATAGATACCTTCTACTCCCTTTAGGGAGATTCCAGTACCAG
>JBMFVP010000138.1:0-932 GCA_049965935.1 Thermocladium sp. | reverse complement strand
CGGGCGTATTCATTATACTATTCATGGCTCAAGTCCTTAAGTTTCAATTCTTTTGTAGATTCTACCGCTTACCGCAGGATGAGGCGGAGAGCGAGGAGGAAGTTTCAATTCTTTTGTAGATTCTACAATTGGACAATAGAAATTCGGGTTTTACCTTATGCGAATAAGTTTCAATTCTTTTGTAGATTCTACGGGTAGCATGGAAAAACACATGAGAATACCGAGTGATGGTTTCAATTCTTTTGTAGATTCTACCCAATACGTAAAGATATCCAGCGAACGGAGAAAAGAGGAGGTTTCAATTCTTTTGTAGATTCTACCAAGAAGTTCAACTTTAGATGCAAGTTTTCTTGCACGTTTCAATTCTTTTGTAGATTCTACTTACACCTATGGATATAGACGTATATTATTTTGAGGTGATGTTTCAATTCTTTTGTAGATTCTACAGGCGATAATGATGGTAATGATGAATAGCGTGAATTACTAGTTTCAATTCTTTTGTAGATTCTACTAAAGGTGATAGTTCGCAATCTAAAGAGCGGTGAACTTGCGTTTCAATTCTTTTGTAGATTCTACCGTCAACCGCTAAGGGCATGATGGGTCGCGCGTATAAATTCGTTTCAATTCTTTTGTAGATTCTACTAGATATTAAGGGTAAAATTGAAACACCTCTATATGATATGTTTCAATTCTTTTGTAGATTCTACCCATGCACAACTATTATTTTCACCATGATCAAATAAGTTTCAATTCTTTTGTAGATTCTACAATTCCCCCTAGTTCATAGCCAGGGGCATTTAAGCATTTGGCAGTTTCAATTCTTTTGTAGATTCTACCAGTGGAAGGGAGGGATCAAGGCTGGAGGATAATAATGTTTCAATTCTTTTGTAGATTCTACTTAATTGAACCACCCACGCCCCATACTTCCCATA
>JBMFVP010000137.1:0-959 GCA_049965935.1 Thermocladium sp. | reverse complement strand
GCCATGTTCCTACGATACTCCCAGGAACTCGGGTTGGGCGTGAGGGGATTAATAGTGACCACGCTTGCCCATGCATATATGGACTCATATGTGGAGGCATTGAATTACTTAGCTGCATTCGGCGCGGCTTCGCTGGATCGCCTGTATTGGCTCACCGCAATAATGTGGTCAACGGCATTAGCGATATCCATTTGCTTCATGATAATTGGCCACCTATTGATTAGGGGAATCGCTTCAAGGCGTTGATTATGGGGGTTGTGGCGTTGCGCAATGTTTATATATGCGTTACCATTAATTGGACACGCAATTAATTCAATTACAACACCACCCGAAACAACTCAATTATCCCTAACGCATGCGCACTATTAGGCATTAATGTGGAGTTGACCGGTTTGAGGCGTGCTCGCTGCAGGTCACTATTACCGTGAATATGTCTATTATGATTATGCCGTAGGCCTCCAGGGTTGCTGCTGATGGCCACCTAATTAGTACTGCTGGGATTGGGGATGCGAGGCCCATTAAGAATTCCCCCCACCCCTCCTTGCTGCCCATCATTGCCGAGCCCAGGCCCCAGATTATTATTGCTAGGTCGAATTGCGCGAAGAACCATGTTGACACGAATACGTGGGGGTAAGTGCCTTCATGGAATACGCCAATCATTGCTAGGAAGATCGCCGCAATGGAGATAAATGATGCACCCACGGTCTCCAGCTTGTTTCTTGAGTATTGGATTAAGTGAATTGAGAATATCAGCACTAATGCCGCGGTGAGCATTAACCCATAATTATATATCCATGGGTACCTCGCGGATGGGCCTCCAAGATCGCTAAACGCATTCCTGGTGAATATAAACCATGGATTCACCCATATGCTTATGAGTATCACGATCCAGGCAACTACTGCCGCGATGATGCCCATGTACGGCATCAAAGAGCGCAGGCCCATGCATTAATACCTAT
>JBMFVP010000136.1:0-998 GCA_049965935.1 Thermocladium sp. | reverse complement strand
CGCATAGCAGTAACACTAATAAACCGCATAGCAGTAAGGCCGCTAACTTCACCCTGTATTTCGGTCAAGCTAGTGGTCTCACTAATTCCAGTGGCTTCTTCACGACGAAATTGCCTGCTTCACCCACTAATTACAGCATTGCTTCAATATTTGTGAATGCCTATGCATCAATTGGTGGATTAGGCGATCACGGAATATATACAACTGGCAACGCATCGGAACCGCTCCTCATGATATCCATAATTCCCAATGGAACAAATAACAACATATTATTCATCGACCCACATGCAATTGCACAGAACAGTGGTAGTAGCAATAATTGTTTTAATTTATATGTGCCCAGCAGTGAGAAGGGAAAATCAACGTCGCTGGGCCTTAGGATAACTGCTGTATATAAGAGTACTTATGGTTATGTTTTTGAGGTACTTAACTTCACTTTGAATCCAGGTGAAGGAAACCAGCCATCATCTTGCACAGCTCCGTCTAAGAATGGTATTATCAGCTCATTTTGTTATTGGAATCTTCCTCAGGCCCCGCTTTTCCTGTTTGCGTTTGTGGAGAGGAACTCCAATGGCAATAACTTGCCTAAGTCCCAGGTATTGATAATACCGTATGGCGAGTCGCCTGAGTATTACTTAAGTAATAGGGTAATAGTCTTTGGCCGGTCAATTAATGGGGCGCCAGCCGGTTCCGCTAGCTCCATTGCATTTGTGGGTGACTCCGCTTATCAAGTATCGCTTTACTTGTATTATGATGGTAATGCATTCTCGTCGCTTGGGTGAGGATGGTTGAGGGGCCAAGGTTTATTGATAATAGCGGTGATAGTTGTGGCGGCCATTCTAGCGCTTGCCGCCCTATATGACGTGTTCTCCCTCGCGCCCTCCTACGTGTACCAGAGAAGCATTTACTTCGTGTTCAAGTATGATCCCCAATTAGTTGCGCAGGGAATAGTGGATAGCATGAATACGGCCGTCCAATCATTCGCCCGAAACTACAGC
>JBMFVP010000135.1:0-1020 GCA_049965935.1 Thermocladium sp. | reverse complement strand
AAATACGGCATCTACCGGTGGTGGATGAAAATGGTTTCCTTGAGGGCATAGTATCAATACGGGACATAGCAGTTGAGTTGGCCAGGATGTTAGTGGATATGGAGGTTATGGGAATAACCATGGAGGAGAAAGAAATGATTAAGTCACTCAGCGAGGAGATTGATATTAATGTGGATGAGGGGCGGGGATTCTAGTGGAGCAGCTGCCCAGTTCCCGCCATGTAGGCCCGAGCCGTGCGTCTTAGTCGGGTTGAACCCCCTAACCAAGCTAGACTACGGCCCCTCGATCAAGCATTGCCTCGTGTATTTTTATTTTTTATCCTAGAGAATTCAGCTATATTTTAAAGCTCAAGAGGTTCAGGGGGGACTGAAAACCTTGTCTTGAAGAACAAAGTGACTCACATTTCAAGGAATATTAACGATAATCTTTAAAATCCAGTTAAAGTAGGGCCCCACATATGGCATACGTACCCAAGACACTGATGCTTGGCAGGTGTTGGAGATGCGGCAGGAGGGTTTATAGAGCGGACGATTACTATACTTGCTCTAAATGCGGCACCATGTATTGCCCCATCTGCGCAAAGAAACTACGGGGAAAATGCGCAATAGATGGATCTGAATTAATTCCCCACTGATCCATTCTTAAGCAAAGCTTTAGGCGAAGCCCATTATTTCCCTATATAGATATCCAGCAACGGTAAAATTTAAATGGATTGCTGGGCAAGGATCATGAGCGGGGGTACCCGAGCATGGTCAAAGGGGGCGGGTTTAGGTCCCGTTGGCGTAGGCCTGCGTGGGTTCAAATCCCACCCCCCGCACCAGTCTCCTCATTGATTCACCATTATAGTTCTATACCTAGGAATTGACTATGCATGAATTCATGACCCACCAAGCAATACCCCCATCAGAGACCTAATTAAGCTAGTGTATGGAGGACGCGCTTAAACTCATGCTAAGGAACCCGGAGAACGGGCTGGCACTGAGGGGTAGGGGCGCATCCAAGATCGACTCAAGACAATAC
>JBMFVP010000134.1:0-1063 GCA_049965935.1 Thermocladium sp. | reverse complement strand
CCATACCCAACCATATGCACCCCAAGCAGTCTCCCATCACTTGCATCGGCTATTACCTTAACGAATCCATTCGCTTCATCCATCGTTCTCGCGCGGCCGGATGCACTTAATGGAAATCGCCCAACAAGCACTTGCCCCCTCGCCTTCGCCTCATCCTCCGTGAGCCCCACGGAGACTACCTCAGGATCACTATAGATAACCGAGGGAACATAAGTCGAGTCGAACTCGCTTGCCCTGCCTGCCACGGCCTCCGCAGCCACTTTCCCCTGCCGCATCGCCTTATGAGCCAAGTACGGCGGCCCCACCAGATCCCCAACGGCATATACCCCCGGCGACCTGGTCCTCATTGACTTATCCACCTTGACGTGCCCCTTCTCATCAAGATCAACCCCAATCAACTCAAGCCCCTCCGACGCGGGTTTCCGACCCACCGCTACAAGCACCTTCTCCGCCTCCAGCGTCACTCGCCCATCCCTGGACGCGGCTATGATGCTCACACCCCCGCCGCGCCTATTCATTGACTCAACCCTGGAATTCGTCAGCACCCTAACTCCGCGCTGCGTGAGGCTCTTCTCCATGAACCTCGCCACCTCCGAATCAGTGCCGGGAAGCAATTGGGGCATCATCTCCACTATAGTTACCTCGGAGCCCAGCCGCGAGTATAGTGTAGCCGCCTCAACCCCCACCACGCCCCCGCCAATTATGAGGAGCCGCCTCGGGACCTCCCTAACCTCCATGGCTTCCCTGCTCCCAATCACGGTCTCCCCATCGTACTCAAGCCCCCTTAATTGGATTGGCCTAGACCCAGTGGCGAGCACTATATTGCTTGCACTTATGGACTTAATTAGCGAGTCGCTCCTAACCTCGATTTCCCGCCCGCTCCTCAACCGCGCCTCGCCCTGCACTACATCAACCCCATAATTATCGCAGAGGAACTTGATGCCTCCACTAAGGGAATTAACCACGCTGTCCCTCCACTTCCTCAACTCATCCACGTTAATTGACTCGACCCTAAGCTTAACCCCATACTTAACGGCCTTCTCCGCGTAATCCAGGATCTTAG
>JBMFVP010000133.1:0-1079 GCA_049965935.1 Thermocladium sp. | reverse complement strand
CTCCGTCGCCAGGGTCAGTGGTAGCGATACGCGGGATAGTAGGTAGCCTATAATGAAGTATGCAGCTATCTTCCCCACATATATCGAGAACCTACTGCGCAGTTTATCCCTATACTCATGATTCATCATTGATAGGAATCTATAGAGGAACACGTATTTACGCATTAACCCAAGCGAGAGCATCGCCATTACTGCATCAACTATTGTTGGAACCCATACCAAGAGGAGGCGATTACCCGTGATTAATCCTATCTGCTCGACTAACGCGGTCGCCGAGACCATGAATAATATGGTTGATGATAGTTTTATTGACCTACGCACCAATCTTCTACGCATTTCCTCCAGATCCATCAATAATGACTCAACATCACTCATCAACGCATCGCCATGATTCGCCCAAACCCAGTTAGGCTTCTATATAAATCAATATGGTGGTAAAGAATCGCAAACCTCATGAATTACTCGACAACTCATTGCTTGGCCTTGGCTTTTCCATTTTCCTCACATCCATGTAGCTCTTGATTATGCCGTATACGCCTATTGCGCCCACCACCGTGACCACGAGGAGTAGGCCGATATTGATTGCATCCAGGTTCGGTATTGGTACTCCAGTGGATATTGCCCAGGCATCTATGGTGGGGAACGCCATTACGAGGGCGCCGGCAAGCATGAATACTAGGCCCCCATAGTATAGGGTTCTGCCGGCCGCCATTTTGCCGATTAGCTTCACGTCCTCCTCCCCCAAGTGCTTAGCCCTGAGTATGTTGCCGAAAACTGCCCCAAACATTATCTGCATCACCATTGTGCCCAGTCCAAAGAGCAGGCCGGGGAGTGGGGCATATACTATGCTGGGGACTTGGGGGGCCAGCGTGAATGTTATTATAGTGGCGTAGGCGCCGAAGCCGAAGCCCGCTATTAAGCCGTGGATTATTGTCATCCTGAGGGGCACGTCCCTCTCATGTACCTCGTGGAGCGGGAGCCTCGAGGCTTCCCTCGTGTGGTGGGCCTTGCCTCCCAGCAATTCATCTATGGGCAAGTGAATGTATTTGCCCCTCAATATGTAGGAGCCGGCTATGGCC
>JBMFVP010000132.1:0-1079 GCA_049965935.1 Thermocladium sp. | reverse complement strand
GTACTGGGGACAGATTGTGGAGGCATTCCAAACCAGTACCTGACTGGTTTTTGTATGGAAGTATCCTGCATGCCTTCTGCAAAGGATTTATTCACAGAACTTTCCATGCATACTGTTAGTGCTGCATTTATATACTTTTCGCAATTCATCTCCTCCCTGAAGGTCGGAGCTTTCTTGCTTCTGTCTTTGGTAAGGATAGATCTGAAGCAGTAGATTTAATAATAAGACATTACTAAATAATTAGCATGATTGCGTTGTTAATATTGTTAATAGGAGTGCTCGTGGCGTGGTTAATTGCTTCCATACCTGTATGGGTTGGAGCTAAGGTGGTTGGAGGAGACGCATCGATTGGGAAAGCAATGATAGCTACATTGGCGGCTACCATAGTGTTCTCCATATTGCTAGTGATATTCGGTGTATTCTCTAAAGCAGTGGGTTTTATAGCTGGCTTCATAGGTATTCTGGCCGTCTTCAAGGCAATATTTAACGTGGGGTGGGGCGGCGCATTCCTCACCGCCATAATAGCATTCATAGTTTTCATTATAATGATCATAGTGCTGGCCGCAATAGGCTTATCCTTACCCATGATTATGCATGCATCTACATTTATTCACCATTATTGATAAGGATTAATGAAGTTGGCCCCATTTATGGAAACTCCATTACCATAAACAAGTTAAATTTTTATATAATAATGTAATCCTCACCATGTGGCGATAATTACTTTGTTAACGGATTTCGGGATAAAGGATCACTTTGTGGCATCGATGAAGGGAGTCATACTTGGCATCAATCCTGAGGCGAAAATTATCGATATAACACATGATGTGCCTAAGTTTGATGTGATGAGGGCGGCACTAATATTGAGGGCTACATATAAATGGTTTCCCAGCGGTACCATTCACGTGGTAGTAGTTGATCCAGGCGTAGGCACAAGTAGAAAATCCATTGTTATTCAAACCAAGAATTACTTCTTTATAGGTCCTGATAATGGCGTTCTATCGCTTGCTGCCGATGATGATGGAGCAATTATTGCAAGAGAGATACTTCCTAGTGGCGAGACCTCATATACGTTCCAC
>JBMFVP010000131.1:0-1177 GCA_049965935.1 Thermocladium sp. | reverse complement strand
CGGGGAACCCTCGCCATTCATGGCGGGGAGGAGGTCAGCTTAGCTTTATGGAGGCTATTTGTTCCCTAAGTATCGTGCGGATAATTCTGGTCCCTATCTTGAAAAATTATCAATTAGAGACCGAAAAAGGAAATGCCAGAGCATGAAGTGTTAAGCCTTACCATCATGGCCATGCTTGTCGTTCGTTTTATCGCGGTCTCTTGTTCGTGAAGTGATGAGTCACTTACAAAATGTTTAGGTGATCGATGTCCTTCTTGGCCTTGGCTGTTAGAGCTGGGTCTGACCCCAACGGGACCGGGCAAGCACCTGTGGAGGAACCATCGTAACTCCTCCACACATGATCGATGAAGTGGTTTCGACGAGGCCAGCAATGTGGGTGAGGAAGATCGAGCCCAGGAAAGCAAGGAACCCACCCATAAGGATGGGGATTATTCACATAAATATTGAGTGAGCTTAAATAGTTTCCAGTGCCAGATTACTCAGTGGTGTTGCTAGTGGTGTTGAGCAAGAGGAAGCCTCAAGGATATACGATGATGCAGGTTTTGGTCGGGAGACTTTTAGATATAAGTGAGCGCAATAAAATAGATGGGATGCTTTAACGATAATGAGGTAGTAAGAATGGTGCGAAGTTATGTACTTAGATGAATCGCAGTATAAGGTGCAGAATCTAGTGGATAGGAAAAAGACCTCGTCATACTATACCTCCCGTGATGGTGTCTCAGCCATAAGGTACCTATTGAGGAGGATACCGGAACAAAAGAGAGAAGGAATAACCGTGATGGATCCCTTCATGGGCTCCGGCGTATTGTTATCATCCATCAATGATCTAATTAAGCCGAGGAGGGTCATCGGAATAGAGATAAATAAGGAACCCTGCGAGCTAGGGCGCAAAATACTATCAACGATATATAAAGAAACTCAAGTCACTTGCGGTGACGCATTTAAAATAGCGTGGCAATACAGTGCCGACATAATAATCTCCAATCCCCCATTCGTGAGGTGGCACTTAATAAGCAATAAGAATGAGGTGCTTCAATCCATAACCTCACATGGTTACGGCAATTATATAGCTAGGAGGGATCCGGGGCTCCACATTCTCTCAATGTTTTTAATGGATCACATATTGAATGAAGGGGGCTACGCCCTACTAGTGCTCCCAGCATCAACATTTTACACG
>JBMFVP010000130.1:0-1180 GCA_049965935.1 Thermocladium sp. | reverse complement strand
GCGTTAATTACCAAGTCAAGCCTCATCCTGATTGATGGGCCATAGACTGTGGCGAACCTGAGCGCAGCGACGGCAAAATTATCCTTGGCTAACGGTAGGGCATCCTTCTCGGCCAGTAAATTAGCCTTGGCGTAGGTGGTCAATGGATTGGGTTCCGTGGTTTCGTCAGCGGTCTTGGTTTGCCTACCGTAGACGCTGCAGCTGGAGGCCAGTATGTACCTGGAGACGCCGAGTTCGCTGGCTAGTTTAGCTAATCTAGCTCTGGCCCGGTAATTAATGTTCATGGTCCATTCGGGATTTAATTCGCCTGCCGGATCATTGGATAAAGCCGCTAAATCAATCACTGCATCAACGCCATTAAGTAAATCCTTGCCTATCGACCTAGTATCAGCCTCAATAGGCTCGAAACCGCTCTCATTAATTACGTGGCTAAGCAAGTCCTTACCGAAGAATAGCCTATCGATGCATCTAACCGCGAATCCCTTCTTAAGTAGATAAGGCGTGAGCAAGGTGCCTATGTATCCACCACAACCAGTAACCAGTACCCTCATACTAAACCAATTTTGGCAAATACCCGGGTTTTTAAGTATTAAGACCCAGAAATAATCGACAATGGTGCATGCATCTTTAATCAAAGAAGCACTGATAACTCTGGGGGTGAATTATATTACAATGGTATTGATGGGTAAGGCAATGAGCACTATATGTTGCTCAGCGGCAATCATGTTACTATTATATGATGCTTATGACACTTAACATTATCCCTATAGCCAGTTTCTTAATTGTGACTAATAGCTGGAATTTTGTTTACGCCATAAAAGTGCAACAATTCTCTTTATAAGTCAATTCAAGTTTCTATATTACGATTATTTCCAGGGCGTTCTCCGGCATAGTGCCGTTTCGCCGCAATGCCAAAAGGGGGTCAAGGGGTTTCAGAGAGAGGCAACCTAGATCCCTAGGTTTCATTAGAGCAGAGAGGAATCGAAGCAATTATCGGTTATATTAAGTATAGCCATTGGTGGTGTATCCTCTTTTAAAAATATTTAAAGAGTTGGTTTATTGTGTTTGTTGGCAATGGTTGGTGTTGAGGAGGGGTCGAGGGATGTACTGGGCTTGCTGCATCCCCTTATTCGTGAATTAATGGAGAGGCGAGGCATGACTGAACTAACTGAGCCGCAGC
>JBMFVP010000129.1:0-1242 GCA_049965935.1 Thermocladium sp. | reverse complement strand
CACATCATATATAAACGGAAATTTTTCCTCAGGCATAGAACCCTAAATAACCACGCCGGGGGCAGGTGATGTAACGTTTTGAGGCGCGTAGAACACTATGGAGAAGCTATAATTCTTAAGAAGCGAGGTCGTCGTGTTTATATAGGTTCCTGGTTGAATTACAGTTATCACGTTGCCAGCCTCCAGAACTCCTCCGGTTGTTCCATTAACTGTAAAGGTGTAGTCAGAGATTGGGGTCAATCCAAACACTGGCGATGCAGATGATTGAATCATTTGCGGCGCCTCTCCTAACGGTGATTGCGAAGCTTCAAATATCCATATGACGGGCTTAAAGAATTTATCATTAGCCATCACGTGATCTCCATATATCCATTGATCTGGGAACTTATATGATCCACCCACATATGTTGACCCATTAAATGAACCACCGAACCAGGTCCAGGAGGTCCAAGTGCTTGGCGCAAATGCCAGCGTTATTACGGGGCTGGGCTGCTTCATGGAGTTAACCAAGGAATATTGAGGCGTTATTTTACCATTTATTGCAAATGCGAATGCATAGAGCGGAGTTAATCCTGGAGTTGGGGAGTATACGGCCTCCATGCCTAGATCTATCAATGAGAAGTTATATATTGATTCAAGCGTTCCATTAGGCAATTCCGCATATGTGCCGGGTCGTATCACTGCAATTATGTTGCCTAACTCCACTACGGCACCCTTTGAGGCATTTATTGTAGTGGTGCGCTTGCCTATCACGTTAAATACCGGCGTATTCAAATTATAGTAGAGTGTATCGCTGCCTATTGAGGCTTGGGTCACGTTCCACGACTGGTTAATTATTTGCCATTGCCCGGCGGATGAGTTATACATAAGAGTGGTCATTATCGACACGTGTAGGTCATAGATGGCTGGGAAGCCTGCTTCCCCTTTATTCACGAACCCTATGAAAACCGTGTCATTAGCTGTAACCAATGCCTCGGCTCCGTTTGGTTCAAGGGTGATGCTAACCATCGGCGATGTAGCGGTGCCATTGGGCAGGAGGTTCTGAGCATACTCCGCCACGAATATGAAGTAATTATCCCAAGTGGAGAAGAAATTCTCTATAGAGCCTACTCCAGTGTAGTTTCCAGGCCGTAGTCCCGGTGGTAATTGTCCATTTATGCTGAGCGTTGCTGTTGGCGCGAATGATTCTGCAATATAATTGGGCGGTAATTCCGCTCCCAGGCTATTTAACTCGTTTAGGTA
>JBMFVP010000128.1:590-1323 GCA_049965935.1 Thermocladium sp. | reverse complement strand
AAAGGGAGTAGAAGGGTGATTAGTATAGGTATTCGGTCAGATATGACCACAGAAAGAATCTCCCTAAAGGGAGTAGAAGGAATAGTAGTGTATTCGGGGATAAAAATGAGTACCCAAAACCAGAATCTCCCTAAAGGGAGTAGAAGGTATATTCTTCTTGATATTGGTAAAAGCATAGCGGAGAACACGGAATCTCCCTAAAGGGAGTAGAAGGGGGGCAGTGATCCTGATCCTGGGCCTCGCGGCGTCAATGGCCGAATCTCCCTAAAGGGAGTAGAAGGAAATTCTCGATCATGTCCTTCTCATTCCCTTTAAGTTTCTCTATGAATCTCCCTAAAGGGAGTAGAAGGATGATATCGCAAACGCCACAGGGAAATCAATTAATTAATATAGAATCTCCCTAAAGGGAGTAGAAGGGTAGTGATAGACCCAGTGGGCCACTTAGCAGCGATTCCACCGAATCTCCCTAAAGGGAGTAGAAGGTGACTTGATTCATAAGGTTATTGGGGACAGCGTTGGAACTGAATCTCCCTAAAGGGAGTAGAAGGATATTGAGATACATCTAAGTACCAATGAGTCAATAATGTATAATGGAATCTCCCTAAAGGGAGTAGAAGGATAAAAATAACGAGGATACTTACTAAGTTGCCCGGGGTTTTTATGGGAATCTCCCTAAAGGGAGTAGAAGGAGCGTGACAAGTGAATCACTGCCAACCCTCTCGCCAATATTCGA
>JBMFVP010000128.1:0-580 GCA_049965935.1 Thermocladium sp. | reverse complement strand
TCTCCCTAAAGGGAGTAGAAGGTAGTCATGACTAAAATGATGCATGGTGTCCTAGTGATGAATCTCCCTAAAGGGAGTAGAAGGATCACTCTTCCAGAAGCCACGGTTGAGGTGCAGACAGGTACGGAATCTCCCTAAAGGGAGTAGAAGGAAGCAGCATTAACCGCAATAGGTGCTGGATTACTGAATAGTGAATCTCCCTAAAGGGAGTAGAAGGATTTCTTGAATCATGTCGTCAATACCCGACATATGGTCAGAATCTCCCTAAAGGGAGTAGAAGGTGGGGAACCCATTCGCGTCAGTCGACGCCGAGCCGTACACCACGGGAATCTCCCTAAAGGGAGTAGAAGGTGAAACATTAGAATGATTGGTGGGGAGCCGGTCCCAACCGAATCTCCCTAAAGGGAGTAGAAGGCTCTTCACGGCTTTCCTATCCGTATTTCTGGTAGTCATAAGAATCTCCCTAAAGGGAGTAGAAGGTAAACCCTCAATACCTGCCCGAGTGCTTTACATTTATTGACGGAATCTCCCTAAAGGGAGTAGAAGGCCGGCCGAAGTTATTGCGGAAGACGACGCGGAG
>JBMFVP010000127.1:0-1327 GCA_049965935.1 Thermocladium sp. | reverse complement strand
GATTACTCATATGGTTTAGTTCAGGCCCCATCAGCTCCACATATTGCGTGTCCAATAATTGGTAACGCATATATCAAGGATCGTCTAGGTAGCACATGCCTTAACTCGAATCATTCCTCACAGAAGAGGCATATATATTCCCTTAATTCTCGTCAAAATTAAAGATATACCAATGTGCCGTTAGGGTCTCCCTTAAATTCCCATTTTCCTTCTGCAACTAAACCGTAAGTTACAACCTTATCCTCTCTTATTACACTATCGTGAGTAGGTTCTTCGGCAGAAACTATTTTACACTCATCAAAAGTTTGTCTAGTTACCTCCATAACAGAGGTTGTAAAATAAGGCTCGAAATCAATCCTCCTTAAATTAATGACGTATTTGACTGTGTCGTAAAAACCTTTCATTATACCTTCAAACATTACTGTTTCTATTTTCAATTCCTTCACAATTTCCTCTAACGGTTTAACTATTCTAGGATCAGGAAGACCTCTAGTTAAATCAATATACGAAGTATTTGATTCCATTAAATTCTACCTCCTTTGCAACTTTCATAACCTCTTTCAAATCAATATTATGTTCTTTGCAAACTTCCCTTATTTCGTCTTCTGTCATTGGCTGTATTTTTAAGGTTAAAAGTAAGCTTTCTAAAGGATTCTTAGGATCTACGTAAAACTTTCCTCTCTCAACGTAATCTATTATATAAACTTCACGTACATACTTAGAGATTATCTTTCCTGCTTTGATTAGCGACTCTGCTGAAGGTGGCAAAGCCCATATTTCTGCCGGTGGCCTTGTAGGAACCATTATGTGAACTTTATCTGGACTAAACGAGGAAAGAACTTCCCCTATCTTTTCAAGCTCATCTTCTTTATCGTTTATTCCCTTAACTAACATTACTTCTGCCCATATTTCTCCATCGAACTCTTCCCTAAACTTTTGTAGACCTTCTAAGAATTTGGGAAAAGTGATTTCCCTATGAGGCCTATCCACTATCCTAAAAGTTCTCTCATCCCCTGCGTCAGTGCTAACTTTAACAACGTCTGCTGGACTCAAATCTTTTCTAACCTTATCCAGATAAAGCCTGCCTCCGTTAGTAAATACTGCAACTCTCTTATCTTGAATTTTCTTACTCCACTTAACTAATTCTCCTAACTTGGAGTAAAGCGTCGGCTCACCGTCACCTATGAAAGTCAGGTAATCGTAATCAAAGACCTTTACAGCTTCTTCTATTTCTTTCTTAATTTCTTCCTCGTCAAAAAAGTCCCTTTCCTCATTTATGAAAGTCGTAGTTCTACCTAATTGACAATATACACAATTCCAATTACAC
>JBMFVP010000126.1:0-1490 GCA_049965935.1 Thermocladium sp. | reverse complement strand
CACTATCTCCTTCTCGCACCCCTGAAAACTATCCACAGTGTCTTTCTACTCCCTTTAGGGAGTTTCTGGTGCTTATCTTTTTATTCGTGCCTTTAAGCTTTTCTTTGATGAGATGTAGTTATTCTTTGGAATTGTTAATTTTTGGCTCATTGATGGTTCGTGGGGCTTCTGGTGGTTTTATGTATTAGTGTGTTTTTGGTGTATTACTCTTCCTGTGGTTTTGGTGTTGTTTTGAATGGTGGGCTTCCGATGCCTCACGGGTATACCCCACTCACAGCAACGCACCCTAAAGGGGTGGGACTTTAAGTACACGCACCGAATTGATGGATGATGGCTCTCGGGGCGCTAGAGGTTATGATGAACACCCGAAGGGTCGATAATTATTTAAGTCTCGGAGCGATTTACCTTGGGATGTCGAGTAACGCCTTAAATACCATGTTCATGAGCGCGCTTGAGATTCTAAACTACGCTAAGGAGGAGCTTGATAAAGCCCTTAAGTTAAAGGATATGCCTCTATATAGAAATGCGGCGGATAAGGCATTCCTCGCATTAATCATAGCAATTAATGCATTCATCTACGGGAAGACTGGAGTAATCCCTAAGAACCATGGTGAACGCAGGAGAATCCTCAGAGAGATTGGCCGTGAAGACTTGAGGGCCCTATACAGCGATTTAATGAGGACGCTTCATGATGAGGCATTTTACGAAGGCGTTTATGAGCCAGATGAGGTTAGTTACGCCATTAATAAGATCGAGAACCTAGTCAGAGAATTAATGAGCGAGTGACGGCTTAAGGATTAAGCCCCCAGCGCATTAATTTCCCCACATCTTAGTGACCCCAATCACCTTTCATCCCCGTCGGGCCTTTGCCCCCATTCCCAGGGCTTCATTGCTCATTTCCCCACGGGGCTGTAGACCCACTGTCCAAACGCGGGTTTACCCAATGCCTTGAGCAACGCCTTTATCAATAATTCAGCCCTCACCGCTCGTTTATCACCCGTTAACCATGTGGATGGGGTGATGTGAACAAACCCATGTTTAACCTCTTTTATAGTACTTCATCCATTCACCTGTCTGGCTGGTTTCCTCATTCATCCGACACGTTACTTATGGTTAATTGACTCAAAGCATCAATGTCAACTACGGCTATCTGGGTCTCAACAGGATCTTAACTTCACAAAACAGTGTATCTAGCGAATTTAACCTCTTTTAAACAGATGCACAATTATTCTGGGTTTATTTAAGTCCACCCCTCCCCGTCAGTGGGGTTAACCATGAGGTTACCTAGGGGTGCGGCGCCGTTAACCATCGCATTCATACTCGTAGCCGTCTCGGTTACCTTAGCTGGAGTACTGGCCTTAATGTATACCCATGCTGTAAATGCCGCAGCCGAGCGGCGGCTTAAATACATTGCATTGAGCGGAAACTATAGTAGGTTAGTTAACGAGTATAACGCGCTTAAGGCTGATTACCTAAACCTAAACACCAGC
>JBMFVP010000125.1:0-1564 GCA_049965935.1 Thermocladium sp. | reverse complement strand
CTACAAAAGAATTGAAACAACGGTACATCTGCAGCCACGGTCTCATTTATAGTTCAAGTGTAGAATCTACAAAAGAATTGAAACTTCTCACGCCTCCTTCTCCCGCTAAAATACTGTTTACAGTAGAATCTACAAAAGAATTGAAACGTATCCACTACTGAAACTATACATGAAGAGAAAGGGTTAAGGCGTAGAATCTACAAAAGAATTGAAACATGCCCATAATAACGCCTCCCCAGCCATTCATCGCCGCGGGTAGAATCTACAAAAGAATTGAAACCACGGATATGAACCACTTAACCAACCCTCATTTATTATGTTGTAGAATCTACAAAAGAATTGAAACTTAACGTAGTCCATTCTAAGCCTACTCTCGTCCGACATAAAGTAGAATCTACAAAAGAATTGAAACTAAATTATTTTGCTAATACTGCCCTCATCTCGCGTTATTGTAGAATCTACAAAAGAATTGAAACGTATGGGGACGATGAATCAACTGATTCAGTGCTCAACCTGGCAGAAATATAAAAGAGTTGAAATAATTCGATCTAAAGGGTAAGATATGAAGGGGATTATAAATGCCCCTCTAGGGGCAGGTAGATGCGTATATGTCTAGCACTGCTCTAAGGTCGCGGAGAGCTAATTGTGGTGGCATTGGTACCTCTGCATCATTCTTAACTGCATCGAGGAAGCCCTGTATCTCTAGTTGAACTGTATTTACCTTGGGCAACTCCATTCTTTTCCCATTAATTATCAAGTCACCGTAGTTCCTGCCCTTAATCCTGCTCTCGGGGTCCTCTATGATTGAGCCATTAACTCCATACACCTCGAAGAGCGGGACACGGGGGGCATTGGGGAATGCCCATCCATATATGAAGATGCCCACTGCACCTGACTTGAATTTGAATAATGCGGTGCTAGCGTCCTCGCCCTCCATGATGGATGCAACCTTTCTAGATGAGCCGCATACCGCTTCATAGCTTCCACCAATGTTGAGAAACGTATCCATTAAGTGAATTCCCCCATCTATTAATGAGCCGCCGCCCATTTCCTCGGCCTTAGTTCGCCACCCCGTGGGGGAGTGGAATGATGTACCCCTCGCTATTATGGTGTGAACCCCTAAATCCCTCGCGAGCTCGGCCGCCTTCCTGGCGGCTGGATCGAAGAAGTGATTCTCGGCAACCATGAACTTAACGCCGGCCTCCCTCGCCGCATTAATTATCGCTTCCCCCTCCTGTATTGATCTGGCGATCGGCTTCTCGAGCAGCACGTGCTTGCCTGCCCTGAATGCCTTTATCGACATGTCCAGGTGAGCATCATGACTAACCACTAGATCCACAACATCCACCGGGGAGGAAAGCACCTCATCATATGAAGTGAAGTAACCCGCTGCTCCCCACTCATTCGCGCAGTTCTCCGCCGCCTCCCTGTTCCTGGAGAAGACGTACACCTCAACGCCTCCAATGGATTTAAGCGCCTCCAAGTGAACGCGCCCAAAGCCCCTGCAACCAACTACAGCAATCTTCATTGATGGGAAGCGACTCCTCCGCTCTTATATTTTTCC
>JBMFVP010000124.1:0-1592 GCA_049965935.1 Thermocladium sp. | reverse complement strand
GATTTTTGACGAATCGCCTCATCACCACGTCGGCCTCCGCCTCGTCCTTAACCATGATCACCCCAACCTTCTCGTATGCCTCCCTCAATAGGTGCGCCCGGGCCCTATCGAGGCTCGCCAAGCTTCGCTCGGTAACCATTACTCGATTATCCTCGGCCCACCTAAATGCATAGTCTTGGTAAGCATACAGGTTTGAATCTATTAGTATGGTTTTTCCACTGATGGGAGTGAAGGGTGGTTGAGTTTCATGGGGCACTGCCCAAATGCCCTCATCCCTATGGCCCTCCGTGTTTAGTTGCACATCAACGCCTAGCCTGCTTAATTCCCTCTCATAGAACGATATTATGCCGAGGAATTCTTTCTTCCATGGATCCAGCACCCAATTCAATTGACCCCCTAACTTCTCGCTCTTCTCCAGGAGCGTGACGCTGAAGCCCCTCCTAGCCAATGTTAGCGCCGCCTCCATGCCCATTAATCCTCCCCCAATCACTGTTACTCGCCCGCTTCCTTTCCTGAGGGGAATGGTTTCCCACCCCAGTTCTGGATTAACGTCACACCTAACCTCCCTGGTTAGGAATCCCCTACAGGACTGGTTGCATCGTATGCATGGCCTAAACGCCTCATTCCTAAGCGCCTTGGGTAACCAATCCGGGTCAGCCAATAATTGCCTTCCCACGACAACCGCATCGGCGATCTCCAGCACCTCCTCGGCATCCCTCATGGTGACGACGGAACCCACGAGGAACAGGAGCACCCCCGCCTTATTGACTTGCTTGGCGATATCGATGAATGCCGGCCTCCTCCAGTAGAAAGGCATCGTGGAGCCGAGCGGGCCATCTCGCCCCGCAGATAAGTGGACATAATCAAGCAATTCCCCTACCCTACCTATTATTGAGGAAACCAATTGGGGATTCAATCCATCTGGATCGAACTCTGTGGCGCTTATCCTTAACCCAACTGGAATACTCACTCTCCTCCTGACTTCCCTAAGCACCTCCTCCAGGAAGAGGACTCCATCCCCATACTCATCTCTCCTCTTATTCGTGGCCGGCGAGAGGAACTGCGCCACTAAGTACCCGTGGGCTCCATGTATCTCGACGCCGTCGAAGCCCGCGGCCTCAGCCCTGCTTGCCGCGTTGCCGAACTCATTAATGACGCGCTTGATATCGTTAATGCCCATTTCTTGAACTGGCTCCATTATTGGTATGGGGGAGGGAGCTATTGGCTTGTTTCCCCATATCATGCTTGACTTGGTCTTTCTGCCCGCGTGAACTAATTGAACGAAAATTTTGGAGCCCCTTGAGTGAACGGCATCCACTAACCTATAGAACTTGGGGACAACCTCATCACTATACAGGCCAAGCTCATTGGGTGAGCCACGTGAATCAACGGCATTAATATAGGTATACTCGGTTAACAGTAATCCAGCTGAGGAAGTCCTCCTAGCCATGTAAGCCACGTACTCGTCCGTGGGGTAACCGCCTGGAGAGGCAAGGTTAGTTCTGACCTCCTCCCCGCCCTAAATGGCGAGGGTTCCCCGAGGTCTAGAGGGTTACGCCCCATTCACGGGCGCTACTCCACTATGATCCACG
>JBMFVP010000123.1:0-1651 GCA_049965935.1 Thermocladium sp. | reverse complement strand
AGCGGAATTTGAATAAACCCACAGTGCCCATACTAACGGGCTCATACATAGGCGGAGAGGTAGAGGCCTACGCGAAGGGAAAGGGGGTAAGGATATATAGGTATTAACGTTCATATTAAGCCCAGCTCAAGTTAAATCCTATTAACCGGCTAAGCCGCCGTCACCATGGCCAGGACCTCATTTTAATTCATGAAGAACCGGCTTGATCACCTCCTTCATGGTTTATCACGTGTATTTTCCCTTTTTCTTTGATGATTTGCGTGTCCAATTATTGGTAACGCACTCATATTCCTCTACAATTTCAATCATATCGCTCACGAAAATCCAGCCACCGACTGCAAGGATCAATTAGAGGCAATGAACTAGATGGATACTCATGCGCTAGGGGCTTCAGTTACTGAGGGGGGTATGCAGCTCAGGGAATTATGGTGGCTAGGCCATGGTTAGGCGGAACAATTGCGTGGGCTCAGGTTTTTAATGGCATAGGGGGTTCAGTTGCTGAAGGGGGTATGTTATTCGGCCTATCGCCCAAGATGAGTAGGAGGGAACTGTTTGGAAGGGATGCTGAGCTGGAGGTAATTAAGGCCCAGGCAGCCGCTGGGAATTGGGTAGTGGTGGCGGGGCAGAGGATGATGGGCAAGACCAGCTTAGTTAAAGTTGCGCTAAGCGAGTTGGGGAGGGAGGGTTTCAAGTCCATCTATGTTAACTTGATGGGAATTAAGTCGTTGAGGGGATTGATGCAGCGGCTGGAGGAGGCTTGGAGAGGGGCGCTGGAGGGAATAGATGCCTCCATAAATCTATCCCTAGGACCCATTCACGTCGACGTGAGGCGGAGAGCGGCTAGGGACAGTTTATTGAGCTTCCTCCTCAGCATTGATGATGACACTGTGATTGCGCTGGATGAAGTGCAGGAATTGTCGCCCGTGGCTCCCCAATTACTCCGGGTTCTAGGCAATGTGTTTGCCAGCAACCCCAGGATCAGATTCATCTTCACTGGATCATACATGGGCTTGATGAAGATGCTCATAGATGCAGACCCCGATTCTCCACTGTATGGAAGACCCCCAGTCCAAGTCAAACTGAGGCCCTTCACTGCTGATCAATCTATCGCCTTCCTGAGCAGGGGATTCGAGGAGTTGGGCATATCATTCCAGGGCCATGAGGAGGCCGTGAGTAGGTTGGACGGAGTAGTTGGTTGGCTAACGCTCTTTGGGAATTACCATGGAGTAAGGGGAATGGAGCTGGGGGAGGCATTGAAGCGGACCGTGGAGGAGGGCGAGAAGATAATTAGATCCGAGTTAATGCACTTCCTGGAGGGCAGAGACGCGGATCTCCACTTGGCAGTGCTGGAGGCCGCTAAGCGAGAGAACCGGTGGAGCAGCATAAAGAGAGGAGCGGAGATAATACTGGGGAGAAGACTAGACGATAGGACTGTAACCAACGCCCTCAACGCATTGGTGGAGGGGAATATTATTGAGAAGACCACAGAGGGATACAGAATCGCGGATCCCATAATGAGGAATATGGATTTCTGGACCGCGGGACAGCGATGAGGCAAGAATCCTTCTCGTGTAGTACTGACCTCCTCCCCGTCCTAAAGGGCGAGGGTTCCCCGAGGTCTGGAGGGTTACACCCCATTCATGGGTGCTAC
>JBMFVP010000122.1:0-1655 GCA_049965935.1 Thermocladium sp. | reverse complement strand
CGGGGAACAAGATTAATCTGAGCCCCATTGTTCTCAGATCCATGCTTAAAATATGATGTGAAGTACCTCTTAAATAGAGCAGAGAAAGGATAACCCTGAGGTTCTCTGTCTTCTCCCACCAACTTCACGGATCCGCCGGAGGCACCCCATAAAGCATAACCCAACTCTCCCACGAGGGAATACAATATGGCTGCGTCTAGATGATTTATCGCATCGCTACTTACCTTGAAAATACAAGGAACTAAAAATGGTCCTTCCCCATTCGAATATTCCTGGCTCAAGTATTTCCCCATCTTCCCTGGATCTTCGATAATATTGAACTGATCACGGAGCGTTAACCAGTCTGAGTACACAGGAATTATTTTGTTGCAATATGGATTAATAAATCTTAATATGTGAAGTTTACACCAATGCATTAGGATCCATGATTAAGAGAATAACCACGTGATCTAAATTAACAATCATTACTAGCTTGTAATTAATATCATTATATTTCTAATGAAATATCTATTTATTTAGCTGTGCAATTATCGTTTTTGTAGTATTGCGTTGTTTTAATGGTACTTAATGCTTATTAATATTTTACTTTGTTTAATTTTGTATGGGTCAATCATCTAGGATCTCGGTGTTTAGGGCGCGGTGGAGGACTTGAAGTGGTCATCCGCTCATACTTGGTCCTTCATCGCCTTCTCAATGGGGCTCCTCTTCGAGGCCTACTTGGTTGGAATAGCTCCAATAGCAACGACTTGGTTTACGTTGCCCAGCCAATTAACTGCGTTGACATTGATTTGGCCCTTTCTTTGGTTAATAGTTGGATTAATAATAGTTGGGCCCCTATCGGATAAGTTCGGCAGGAAGAGGCTCTTCCTATTAACCATGAGTATGTATGCGGTCGGCATATTGATATTCATTTCAGCGACTATGTTGATGCCAAGCTACTTATCTCTCCTCGTTTCTCTAGCGATTCTCTTGGCGGCGGCCGGGGGAGAAATGAATGTTATATTGACAGATATGCATGAGGTTATGCCGCGGCGCCATAGAAGCAAGGCCGCCTTCTTCCTCATAAACTTCATTAATGTAGGGCTAATGTTAGTATCAATAATTAGCCTAAACACGCAATTAATTGGCCCCTATTACCAGAGGCTAGCCATAGGGGTGATAGGCATACTCATACTCATTGTCTTAATTATTAGCAGAATGAAGATGCCGGAATCAATTAGGTGGCTGGAGAAGCGGGGAAGGATTGATAAAGCCATTGAAGAGGTCAGGAAGTACTACGGCGTGAGCCTGGATCCAAGTAATTTGCCGAAACTCGAGGAGCAAGTTAATGTAAGCATGAACCCACCCCTCTGGTTCCGCTTCGTGGTGGCTACTGCATTGATGACCGCTAACGACTTGGGCTTCGGCCTATTGGCCTACGAGTTGGGGCCCATCTATTATAGCTCGCAGACCGCATTAATAATACTCGTGACCTCGGCGGCGGAATTCATAGGCGGCCTATTGGTGGCTCCATTCGCGGATAGAATAAGTAGGAAGATCATATTGCTTATTTCGACAGGCGGCTCTGCTGTAACCACATACATAATAATAGTGTTGATCAAGATCATCACCAGCAACTTCTCCATATTCATGGTTCTCGACTTCGTGCTGAACAT
>JBMFVP010000121.1:0-1659 GCA_049965935.1 Thermocladium sp. | reverse complement strand
GCATGAATGCCGAATTCCTCTGCCCCAAGGGATTTAGCGAATCCATAGGCCTCTATTGCATCCCTTAGAAACATGCCAAACTTGTTCTCCTCCCCAGCCAGCGTAACGCCAGCCGTAAAGCCTTTGTCATAGCCAAGGTCCAGCCTAAAGAAGATTGGTTTATGCTTATAACCAAGAGATATTGCTCTTTTGAATGATCGCTTCGAGTCGAAGTTAAAGATAACCCCTGCATTTATTCCGTATTTTATATCCTCATCGGAGAGGTAAGAGGCCGTGTATAGTATATTGCTCGGCTCAATGCCGGCCTTCATTGCTAAGTATATTTCGCCAGGCGAGACGGCGTCTATATTGGATCCAAGCTTCTTCAGGAAGGATAGCAATGCTAAGTTTGCATTGGCCTTAACGGAGTAGAAGATCTTGGCTCCCAAGGCCTCCTTTATTGCTCTATAATTCTCCTCGACTTTTTTTAAATCGTAGACTAGCAATGGTGTACCATACTTATTGGCTAAATCGATTAGATTCACTTCATTACCAACAATGCACGGGCTCATTATTATAATTAAATTATTGTGATTTTAAAATTTATTAATAAGGACAATGATTTAACGTCATGTGTAGACTATTTGCATTTGCAGGAAATGAGAGAAGCGGAGATGCATTGATCAATAGCATGGATTCCCTTAGAAGGGCTGCCGAGAGGGATCCAATGGGCGCTAGCGGCACCATAAATCACAGCGATGGTTGGGGCTTTACAATAATCGGCGAAAACAACAACATTAATTATAAGTTACATTACAAGTCAACAATGCCCATCTATAAGGATCCCAACTATCAATTCTTAGTGGCGCCCACAGTTGGTGAATTGGCAAATTATGGCGCTATATATGGCATTGCCCACGTATTGAATGCGGCCGATAAGTCCCTAATAAGGGTTGACAGCGTTCATCCCATAATTACTTACACCGGAGATGGAGAACTACATGTGGTTCATAATGGAGTGATCGATAAATACAAGGCATATGAGTATATTAAAAGGACTTATAATATGGAGCTAGATGTTAAAAATTTGAGTGATACATACATCCTCACAGAGTTAATTGCACTTATGTATGATGATGCGCATGATTTGGAGAAGGTGATCACGGAATTAGCTGCTTATTTTAGGGAATCTAACGGCATAGAATCGGCTCTCAACACGGGAATTCTATTGATTAGGCAATGCTGTGTGGAGCTATTCATAACGTCAATGTATAGCAGAGATGTTCTGAGCGATTATAATAGGAAGAAATACTATAATATTTTCATTGCAAAATCGAATTACGGTACCATAGCAGCATCCAGTACACTACCTAGAATTTATGGACTGGCCCCATTTAGTAATGAGACGGAACTTGAACCCAACGACGATGAATTAATTTACTGCAGGTTGCAGCCAAAAGATATTAGCTGCAAAAATGCATAGTTTTTCTCTACTTGCAATAAGGCCAAGCTTGGTTCTCCACCCTCACTGCATTAACAAGATCTTGCCTTGGAATTTTGAGACCCCCAACGAGTTGTATGAGAGTCATTCATTTCGCATTCATAGGTAGAAGCCCCTTCCTCGAATCCCAAGCCACCTCAATAATGAAAGATCTATACTCCAGTTTTAGCTATCATATT
>JBMFVP010000120.1:0-1662 GCA_049965935.1 Thermocladium sp. | reverse complement strand
TTGGATTCAACGCCATAGGCTCATCCGCCATATTAATGATAATAACGACGATATCCCTCATATTATCACATAGAGCCAAAACCATGATGACCCCAACCCTAAGCGATTAAGAATTAAGTTAGAGGGAATATGGCTTAGGGGACCATCACTACACAACGCTAATCCTGCCTGGAGCTGCTCTCCCATGATTCATCATGACCCGCATCATGAGGAGTCCCTCCATAATCACCAGGGGACCCATTCCACGCCTTCACCTTGGAATCCTCCATCCCAAGGATTATGAATAAACGAGAAACCCAGTAATTCAGTGGGTAGGAGACCAATACCTCTCTAGCTTGGGTTGCTTATATTTATGAGGAGCCTATCGTATCGCCCAGTATATGATGTGGAGCCGCTTGTGGAGATCGTATAGAGCGATATCGTTAGGTTATACACGCCTGGTTGAGTGAAGTTGATTAGGATGGGGAATATCCAGGTCTCATTATAGGTTAAAATTCTCTCGTTCTCATAAATCGCGGAACCATTATGTTGAACCTGCACCAAGTACCACGTGGGGAGGCTCCTATGACTATAAACAACTATGTATAGCTTCTCGGCACTACCAACGGTGGAGTTAAGGACATAATTGCTGAAGCCGCTCTTAGTCATCACGCCAATAGCCTCAAATTGATACCAACCAGGCACTGAGGAGGTAATGAAGATGAAGATGCCGAGAACCACTATAATGCTAATTATTATCGCTATAAGGGAATTCGCATCCTCATCCGAGTCGCCGCTGACAGTCACCGCATCATTCCCCCTAAACCTAAGCAGGATCCACATGACTAGCCTCAGCATGGCCAGCCTAATCAGGCCCCTACGCCGCCATAATAGGACCCCCAGTGAAACAGCGGCAACCACTGCAATGATCACTAGCGATAAGTGAATCACGTAAAGGGTGGAGGCGTAGTTAAGTTGGGAATTCAATTCATGCAAAGCAAGGCGAAGCCCACTGAGGTTGCCCGTCTCCTCATACGTTAAGGCATCATTGAGTTCCCTAATCATCAATTCATTGCCCACGCCATTCCTAAACGCATCAACCACCCTAGCGTATAGAGGCAGCAGAGTCGAGTTAATGGACACAGAAAATCCCCAACACATCCAGATTAAATACTTAAGCTAGGCACCACATGATCCTCATAGGGATAGAACTAGTGGGACTATTATAGGCACCATCAGCGTGAGGAGGAGGCCGTTAACCATGGCCGTGACCGAGTACTGCCTCCCCAGTATTGATGCGTATAGGGGAAGCGTGTCATCCATTGTAGTGGCGCCGCCCATGCTTATCAGCGACGCGGGGCTCCCGGGGAGGAACGGCACCAGTATGAACGTTAATTGCTCCCGAAAGAAGTTGGCCAGGAAGGCGAGGACGCCGAGGTACGGCCCCGCGTACGCGGCCACGGTTGGGCCATCAAATGTGTACCACCCAAAGCCAAGCGCAACAGCGAGAGAGACCCTCATGGGGACACGGAGAAGAAGCGACAGGAGAAGCCCAGCCAGGATCGAGCCGGCGACAGCGTAAGTCACTGCCTTAACACCATTAAGCCCAGCCGCCAATACTCCCCTCCCTAACTCACTGCCCAGGCTTAACCCAACCACGCCCGCCAAGACATAGAGCTCCCC
>JBMFVP010000119.1:0-1699 GCA_049965935.1 Thermocladium sp. | reverse complement strand
CTATATTATATAGTACTCACCTGTATCTTTTCCTCCCCCATTCCACTGAAAAGCAAAATTTATAAACCCCCTCTGTGTATACTTTTCGGGGAGAAAAGTGAAAACAAACCAAAACACCCCAGACGGAATAAATAACCCCCGCGGGGTCGAAGGAGAGGCCCCACAACAAGGACGGGTAGTGCTACTTAATGCACTACCTGTTAGCGCTTTGAGGGCGCTAGGGGAGGTGACGATAAGAGTGAAGTACTTGGGGCGGCTTTCAGTCGTGAGGCTGCCCCTCAATATGAAGGGTGAGAGTTTCATCTCTCACCCAGCAACCGCAGCCTTGCTGGGGGTTTCCCCAAGCAAGGCGTTTTATGAGGCTAGGCGTGGGGACGTGGGCTTCATCTTCACCCTCGCGTCCCCCGTGAGGGGGCCTCAGGATCAACAAGTGACCGTTAATGACGTGGATGTATATTACTTTAAGATAGAGTGAGGTGAAGACTAATGTCGCAAACCCAAACCCCAAGCGTGGAAAATCAAACCGGCGAGGAGTTCTCGCCGGTGTCGGTAAAGATAACGAGGGTCATGAAGGTTTTGCCTCAAGTCTTCATGACTCCGGACTTAGTTAAGGTGGCGCTTACTCACCGCCACCTTAACTGCCCCCACTATGTCAGCCATTCCGGGCTGACATGGGAGGGTTGTGTAATGGCTACTGCTGGGGCTGGAGATTCAGCTCCAATACTAACCCTAGTAAGAGGGATATATTATGTATCTGGTTCAAGCATTCAAGTCTTCTCGCCCCGGAAGTTGAGCCGGGACGAGATGGGGTTCATGAAAATAGTGGATTCCATGATAAAGTCTATGACCCAAGTGATGACGAGTAACAACTTGCTAATAAGTTATAACAATTACGGAATTACAATTTATAGCGAATTCGTAAAGGGGAGAAGGATTGAGTTTCCCCTGGTTTATCGCCAGGGGCATTTAAGTATTTGGGAAATACCTCCTCCTTCAACTTCAGCCAAGTTGAAGGAGGCGCAAACCGAACAAACTGAGGAAGGAAAGAAGTATGGCATTTATAACCATACTATAGCCTTATCTGGGGGCAACATGTATATTCCAGTCACCCCGCAAGGTGTCCCCACCGTATATGGTGGAGAAGGATTAATAATGAGAATCAACAATATGGAGGACATCGTTCTATCCTCTCCGGATCATGGAGAGGATAGAATAACGTTGAGGCGCGGGTGGTACTTACTCACCCACCCACGCCCCAGGAGGGACGTGGATTAGTGGATTAAATTAATCTTCACACTATTTATTTTTTATTTCTATCTTTTATTCTTTTTCTCTATTTATTCTCTCGCAGCTGTGAGTATAATTAATTAGTCAATTCTAATTAATCTCAAACCAGTAAACATCAATATCCTCTGCTTTAACTTCCTTGTCCCCTTATTGCGGCAATTAATCAAGATAATGACTGATGACGAGATAAGGGAGGAGATGCGGGGAGTTATCCTTGCCTTCCATTTATTCATATTTCTAACCGCTCCTTCGCCTTACCCCTTGCGCCTCTCATCCTGATTTCCCTCCTCCTATTCTCTACATTTAGTCCCCACCACCATGGCGGCGGTGCCTCAGTCGAGGAGGAGAATTGAAGCGGTGCCTCCAGCGGCAGGAGGAGCGTGGGCATCGCTATGCTCGGCTTCTCCTCAAC
>JBMFVP010000118.1:0-1726 GCA_049965935.1 Thermocladium sp. | reverse complement strand
GGGTTGAGTCGTGCCCATACGCTAACCCGGTCGTTTCCTCGAATAGAGCCTCCGCTGTCTTGAAGGCTGCGCCTAATCTTGATGAGGCTGGGAGGTATAATTCACTAATGGGGGAGAAGGTGGTGACTGTTAGGGTTGGTGGGGAGTCTTGCCCCTATTATTCTCAATTCATGAATTACTTGAAGAGTAATGTTATTGTCATGAATACTCAAATGTTTCAGTACGCTGTCCTCACGGGCTCGCTTAGGATTGATGAGGGGAGGACTCTACTAGTGCTTGATGAGGCTGATGAAGTGATTGAGACACTTATCCCAAGCACTGTCCTAAGCGTGGAGTGGGTTATGGAGAATTTTGGTGTCATTATTAACGCGATTAATGACGCCATTAAGAGGAGGGAGGCTAAGGAGTTAATGAGTGAAGTCATTAGAATGATTAGGAAAGCGAAGAGCACTACTGATGTCGTGGAGATAGCTAGCTCCATTAATAAATTGTTTAACTTAGTTAAGGAGAATGATTTAGAGGTTGATAGTTTAGAGGTGCTTAACATGATTAATATACTGAATAAGCTGGGCAGCACTATTGATTGGGTTAGGATAAATACCGACGCCATCGGCTTAATCGTGAGGAGGATTGGGGATTACTTATTCAACACCTTCTTTAAGTCGTTTCATCCGCACTTGCTCTTCATTAGTGGCACGTTGCCGAATAAGTCAATGCTTGACTACTTAACCTCAATTGATTGGGAATTCATTGACGGCAGGAAGAAGATGCTTGGGAAGATTCACTTAATGAGCAAGGGCTACACCCAAATCAGCGCGTTAAAGATGAGGAACAGTAATAGTAATGATCACTATAAGGAGGCCATTGGGTCAGGAATAATCACCACACTCACCGCCATGCTTGATGAGAGGAATAGGAAGATTCTAGTGCTTCCCCACCTCAAGGTCATGTGTAAGGACATTATTTATAGGAGGTACACGGGGGTGCCTTATGATTATGACGGCCAATTACTGCGGGAGTTCCTGAAGAATGATTCGCCGAGGATCGTGTGCAGCACTCGAGCTGTTAGGGGGGTTGATGGTAGTGATGTTGATGCTGTAGTGATTCTCAAGGCGCCTTACCCAAGCATGGATGACGCCTTCATTAAGGCCATGAGAAAAGTGCTTGGGGAGAAGGATTGGACGGCATTCTATACGTGGCTAGCTGAGAGGGAGGTTTATCAAATGATTGGGAGGGCACTTAGGAGGGAGGATAGCGAGGTTAGGCTATATGTTTCAGATATTAATGTTTACTATATCATTAATAGCCTAGAGTCGCAAGGCTTCATTGAGTTAATTGATGAGAGCGATGAACTCGGGTCAGCATTATTCGAGCCAAGCATTGAGAATGAGTTGGGCCAATTCCTAATCCCCCTCGCAATAATTACAGGCACTAATGGCGGCATTAAGATGCCTGTGGCTGTTGCGAATAGGCTGGAGGAAATGAGGGCCGGCACGATTC
This sequence comes from Thermocladium sp., assembly GCA_049965935.1. Taxonomy (GTDB): domain Archaea; phylum Thermoproteota; class Thermoprotei; order Thermoproteales; family Thermocladiaceae; genus Thermocladium. The sequence goes on along the minus strand of JBMFVP010000118.1, from coordinate 226 downwards.
AGAAAATAATCCAGGAACCCCTACAATTAAAGAATGAGGCAAAGAAAGAAACTCAACCCAACAAGAAAGATGAGAAAGTAAGCACTATCGAGAAGCAGGAGGATCAAGACTCGGCTAGAGACACGGTAATTACTTCAAGTATTACTTCAAGTACCCCTAATAAGGGGGATACTGAAGGGGAGACTACTGAGGCTCAAGCTAAAGGTGATGTGGGTAGTGTTGATTC
>JBMFVP010000117.1:0-1745 GCA_049965935.1 Thermocladium sp. | reverse complement strand
GTAACGACTAATAGAAATACAGAATTAATGAGGGGATAGCGAAGACGCATGGATCCAAAGAAGTTACGGGAGGCGCATCATTTAGGAAGGATGCAACACATCCATTGCTGAACCAATCAACTGGTTAGGCTCCCCCACATCAGTCAGATCATGAGTCAATTATACGTGGGGAGCGGCTTAAAGTATAGTTGAGGGATGTAAGTTCTTCTTAGTGAGGGGGCAGTCTCCTTATGGGGATGTTTATAGTGGTGATTGGTTATTTTTCTTTGTTGATTGGGGTTCTCTCCTCCTCGGGGGCGAGCGTCTATGGGGGACGGACCATAATCGCTCCCTCTCATGTCGATGAAGCAGTCTCGATGAAGTCTATACTGCGGGTAGGGGAGGATCAGCCAATGAAATAAAGAAAACCATGCCGCGAGGCTAGGAATGTGTTAGGTCTTGTTTAATTCCTCGAATATTTTCCATATCCTGTCGTTCACGTGATGGATGTTTTGGATTACTTTTCCCTTGCTCATTCCAATCATGTCCCCGCTCGAGTACAGTGCTGCTCCAACGGCTATTACTAATCCCCGTGGATCCCTCACGAGGACTATGCTTCCCTTGCTGAAGTTCCCCCTTATTGACTTTATTCCAGGCCGCATTACGTCGGCCCCGCCGGCAATGTGGCTAACCGCTCCCTGATCCACGTCAATTAAGCCGTACCTCTCCTGTAATTGGGGGTTCCTATTTATGAAGGGGATTGTGGGAAACCTATACTCCCTCTTCACGCCCTCAATTGTTAATTCAGTGACCGCTAGAACCGGCGTTTTCCCAGCAACGTAGAGGGCTAGATCCTCTAGACCATAGTACTCCAACTCACTTAATCCCCTCAAGTAATCGCTGAGCTCCGGCACCGCGTTGGCTAATTCCTTCATGTCGCGCTTGCTCAGTAGGTGCCTCTTCACGGAGTAATGTGGAGCCGGCGGTATAAAAACTAAACGAATGGAGGCAAAGAAGAAATGGATAATTTTTTATTTTAATTTAATGCCATGCCCACTCACCAGCAGTGCCTCCATCCATGCCTTGCTCCCCAGGCCGGGTATTGCCACGCTTGCCAGGGACCCCATGGAGTCGAGAGCGCCGCCCTCCCCGCCTCCGTTAATTCAAGGTACTCCTCCCCGCCCTCGCTTACTCGCCTAGCGAGTCCAGTCGAGAGTAGCCCCGTTACTGCCCAGTCGAAGGTGGAGCCGTAGAGCGGCGCCTCCTGCCTGAGTTGGCTTATTTTTTTCCTGCCCCCCTCGAGTTGCTGGAGGAGGGCTTGTATCCCCATCCACATTATCCCCCTCATATTTATCCGATAACACTTCCGTTATCGAATATATAAACCTAACCCCAATGATGCAAGAGAAAATAAAAACCGCCACGCACATGAGCTAAGCATGACCATAACAGTGATAGATCACCCACTAGCGCAATCAATAATCACAATGCTTAGAGACAAGAGAACAGGCCAAATAGAGTTCAGGAAGGGACTAGTGAGGCTTGGCCGACTCATGGGGTACGAGGTCGCCAAGTCATTCCCAACGAGGGAGGTGGAGGTCGAGACGCCGCTCGGAGTGAAAACCAGGGGAGTGACCGTGGACATGGGCGATGTAGTGATAATACAAATACTGAGGGCAGCAATGCCAATGGTTGAGGGCCTCCTCAAGGTGTTCCCAATGGCCAGAATGGGAGTGATAAGCGCCAAGAGAAGGGAGGATACGCAT
>JBMFVP010000116.1:0-1746 GCA_049965935.1 Thermocladium sp. | reverse complement strand
CTACCAATCCTAACCCTATAAACATACGACCACTCATAACCCGACTCACTAGGCTTAACACCCTTATTGATGTGCTCTGGGGTCCTTCTACTCATTATTAAGCTTATCCAGGTTAATCGTGCTTGGATCCATTTCTACCAGTTGAGGTGCCAAACCACGCCTCAGTTTCTGAGCCATGACCATGCATGATTTTAACGAGGCTCCATGCATTATCTTTACGGGTTCAGGCCCCGTTGGCGAAGGCCTAGGTTCAAATCCAACCCCCCTCGTCAATGCGTTGTTATTATTTCGATGACTTTCCTGAAGCTCGCCAATGAGCTCCTCGGCTCGAAATGATTACTGGCTTCATTATTGTTAGGTACCATGCAATGGAGCTCACTGGCGCAATACATCACCATTGCGTGAAGCCCCTAGCCTCAACACCATCAAGCCCAGGCAACGCCTTACTCAATACACATTAACGACCTCCCTATACTTCGGCTGCGTGATCATCGGCCGTATGTGTCATCGATTTCTCTAAGCGCGTGCTCCGGGTAATTGACGTGATCTAAAACAAGATTTGCGAAGTATGGTATTAAAATGGGCATGGGCGCATTGGCCTAGCTCAATAAGCGCTAGCGAGCCTGTTTTTCATGACCTTAATGCTCTAGGCAGTAGCCATAAGAAGCCTAAAGGCGCCAGCATCAATAAGCCTAGCCAGGTGAAGGGCAATGGCGAATGAGACGGCATAGGCAGCATCCAGTAGGGCATCATAGACAATAGCCCAGAAGGCGCTCGCTGAGGAACAATCAATAATATTCAGGAAGGTAAGCCAAACACTCTAGTTCTAGGGATTATGCCATTAGCTGTAGGATTTATCTGGTTTAGAAGCTTTCCGTTCCACTGGTAACTCGATTAGGATGGGGGGGGGGACTTGGCCCATCTCTATAAAGGTGTGTGGTTCCAAAAGATCCCGTAATGCTCTCTCGTCAAGGTGGGGAATAGACCAGAAATTTCTCTCGCCAAAGATTGAGGAGTGTCTAGGAAAGGCGTGTGAAGCCGAATCATTACCTACTTGAAAGGCAATGCTTATGTTGCCCCATCAAATCCGTATCGTTGGATTGTTTAATCTCCTCAATTGATAAATTTAATTATCTTAGGATGATTTAGTTTTATTATGGTGCTGAAGGCTCCGCCGTATTCATTTGATGATTTTGAGGTAGGCATGAAGATTAGGTCCCATGGATTAACAATAACGGAGGCTCATATAATTCAATTTGCTGGACTAACAGGCGACTTCAATCCTATTCATTTGAATGCGGAATTCGCCGGGAAATCAATATTTAAGGAAAGGGTTGCACATGGATTATTAACGTTGTCTGTGGCGGTTGGGCAATTTGCCCAATTAATAGCGGGAACCACAATAGCGCTTCTTGAGGTTAATTCTAGATTTCATAAACCAGTTAAGATAGGTGACACGATTTACGTGGAGAGCGAGGTCATAAGTAAGGTCCCTAGCAATAAATACAATGGAGGAGTAGTGGTTCTTAAGCATGATGTGAAGAATCAATTTGGAGAACTGGTTGCATCAATAGAAACGAAACTCCTCATATCAAATGGACCCGCCACAAGTGAAAACGTGTTTAAGCATACAGATCCCAGCAACCAATAGATTAAATGCACTCTCAATATCTGTAAAACCAATATTTATCTTCCGTTTAACATTTATATCACTTAATTGAATGATCGAAGACCAGTCGAGATCCG
>JBMFVP010000115.1:0-2143 GCA_049965935.1 Thermocladium sp. | reverse complement strand
ATACGAAGAAGCAAGAACAATAGCAGACCAAAAAGAATACATACTAGAATGGTACCTAGAAGAAGAAACAACTACCTAACCCTCTCCCTATTAACTTTCTTTAATGAGTCGATAATTATGTCAACTGCTTTAGAGGCTAATTCCATTGGTAAATTAAGTGGAGGAGCTATTCTTATAGTCGAGTAACCAGATGATATCACGGCAACGCCCTTCTTGAAACTACTCATTAAGACCTCCTCTATCTCTTTCTTTGCATACTCCTTGGTCTTCCTATTACGCACTAATTCAACTCCTATCATTAATCCAAGGCCTCTCACGTCTCCGATTAAATCAATGGTATCCATTTCTTCCTTAAATCTATTCTTAATGTACTCGCCGACTCGTGATGCATTTTCCAGGAGACCCTCATCCCGTATCACATTAATCACTTCTACTCCAGCCGCTAAGGCCACGGGATTGCCGCCAAATGTATTGGCGTGAGACCCCTTCGGCAAATCCATTACTTTGCTTCGCCCAATTATTGCGCCTAATGGTAGACCCGCAGCAATTGCTTTAGCGGTTGCTATTAGATCCGGTTCTGTGCCCCAATGCTCTATGGCCATCCATTTCCCGGTTCTACCAAAGCCGGCTTGAACCTCATCATCGACCAGCAATATTCCATGCTTATCGGCTAAACTTCTTAGTTTGGGGAAGAAATTCTTTGGTGGAACCACGTAACCGCCCTCCCCCTGAATTGGTTCAAAGAATATAGCGGCGACCTCGCTTGGATCCACCAATTTAGTGAATATCCAGTCCTCTAGATACCCTATTACTGCCTCACCACATGCCTCCTCACTTAGATTACCAAATGGGCAGCGATATGGATATGGATATGGTATGTGAATCACATTTGGCGTCATTGGATTAAAGCCTCGACGCTGCACTGGTTTGCTGGCGGTCAACGACATGGAGCCATAGGTTCTGCCATGAAATGCGCCAAGGAATGCAATCACGTATGGCCTTTGGTTCTGGAAATGCCCCCTGCTTATCTTCAATGCGCCCTCTATTGACTCGGTGCCTGAATTAGTATAGAAAACCTTTTTCTCGCCGCTAATTGGAGTTATCCCAATTAATTCCTCCGCATGCCGAACTGCCACCTCGTAATAGAAATCCGTCAAGCTATAATGAGTGAATAACTCGCTTTGTTCTCGTATCGCTTTAACTATCCGTGGATGGCTATGGCCAACTCCCATTACAGCGATTCCAGCATTCATATCTATGTACAAATTTCCATCTACATCCTCCACGATGGGTCCATAACCTGCCTTTATTACCAATGGATACCAGCGGCCGAATGATTGCATTATGAGTCTCTCATCTCGTTTAACTATTTCGGACGCGCGTGGACCTGGGGGATCCACCTTTATTTTAGGAACATCCTCCGGTTTTATGGGCCAATGCCATATTGACATAACTAACGAGTCCCTGGGCGATTTATAAACAATACTAGCATCTAGGCAATTGAATAATAAATACTAATATTTAGTGTATTGAAGCAATGATAAAAAAGGAACGACAAACCTCGCCTTTTAACTTTCACCTACAGAAGATCTTCTATGACACTCTCCCCTGGTCAATTTCCAGAGAATGAGGAGCGGGAGCCGATTACCCCCGCAATGCCGGGGGAGGGTGTCCACGAAGCTGAATACTCAAGTAGGAGGACTAACGTGGTTCGACTCCTACCAAACGGGTACCAAGAAAGAAAGTTGAGGAGGCTAGCCAACGCCTCAGCTAAACTGTTTAACGAGGTTAATTATGAGAGGAGGCAGCAATTCTTTAGGGGAGAACAAGTTGATTTTAGGGGTACTTGGAGCAAGTACTACGAGAAGTATAAGGGGATGCTAGGTTCGGCTAATGCTCAAGCGGTTATGCAGAAGAATAATGAGGCGTGGAGTTCATTCTTCACACTCCTCAAGATGAGGAAGGAGGGGAAATTACCGCAGCACATGAATCATATGAGTCCACCACGGTACTGGAAGGACGAGGAAGGGGGGAGGAGATTAATCCTAGTCATTAGGCAAGACCGTTATGAGGTAGATGAACAAAGACGCGTCATCAAATTAAAGGACTTCCACATGGAGATAAAGTTTGTGGGTAGGTTGAG
>JBMFVP010000114.1:0-2271 GCA_049965935.1 Thermocladium sp. | reverse complement strand
GAAAACTAGCGGATACATGTGCCAAGCTATTCAACGAGGTTAACTATGAAAGAAGGCAACAGTTCTTCCGTGGAGAACAAGTTGATTTTAGGGGTACTTGGAGCAAGTACTATGAGAAGTATAAGGGTGAACTAGGCGTTAACGCCCAAGCAGTCCTCCAGAAGAATAATGAGGCTTGGTCATCATTCTTCACACTCCTCAAGATGAAGACGGAGTAGCGCCCGTGAATGGGGTGTAACCCCCTAGACCTCGGGGAACCCTCGCCTCTTTAGGGCGGGGAGGAGGTCAGTTAGCTCTGAAATTACTTTTTTTTTTTGAGTTTATAAGCTCCAAAAATAATAGGCTTTATACTAGCGAATATGTGATAGGTTTGGCGGAGGGTTAATAAGAAGTCGTCGATGACATGGCTTTGATGAAGGTTAAATGCTGTTTGGGCGGCATGGTTATGGTTGAGGAGCCTTGGGATTTGGGGATGCAATGGTGGGGCCTATTGATGGCCCTGGCTGGCTTGTTTAGGGGAGGAGCTTGGTTCCTTCGTTGCACAGAAATAGCTTGGCTTGCCCTTATTCTCGATATTAGTTCAGTTCCTTTTAGTGGATGGCTTGTTGCTAGAAAAGATTTAAATACGAGTAATTTTTTTGTTACACCGATGGAAATGTATGGAAAAGAAGGGGTTGGAGGAGTTGGCCTCCATAATGGATGGCCTAGGCCATCCGCTAAGGTTAAAGATAATAGCTATACTGGCAATGAATGGCCCGCTCTATCTATCGGATATAGCGAAGAGATTGGGAGTGAGCCGGGCCCTGGCGAAGGTTCACTTAGTGAAACTGCAGAAAGCTGGCCTCGTGAAGAGCAGGATTCAATTAGTAGAGGGGGAAGCAAAGGCATTGAGGTACTACGAGCTAGTGGACTTCAACTTAACAATAAATCCACGCGTTATAATGGACTTGGTGGGCGATGGAGATGAACAACAGTAAATATGATACAAGCTTCATAATTATCACCGCAATAGTGTGGGCAGCGGTAACCATTAGTGTAGTAGCCATGGCCATATATGCGGGGGTCACGGGTATAGTGTTTGCCTTTGTGGTAATCATTGTTGCGGTCACTTCATGGAGTCGCGTAGTTAGGGAGAAGGAGCATGCCAAGCCGGATGTGGATAAGGCAATAGATGAATTAAACAAGCAAATACAGTTGCTAAGCAATAAGATAGAGGAGCTCAGGAAAGAGCTCCAGGCATAGGTATGAGACCAGAAGTGAGGGCTACGGCAATAGTATCAATAGTGATAATAGCCTCATTCGCTGCAATAGCACTGCTTCATATTCATCCATTGGGGACAACCATTATTAAGACATTTAATTCGCAACTCAACTCCTCCCTCATTTATGTTTATAGCAATGGATTGGTCGGCAACCTCACCATAACATCTTATTCGGGGAATCTTCTTAAGTTGATCGAGGTAAAGCATGTAGTGTTGTGTCCGCCTAATTACGTTGCTTCCTCCATTGATTCAAAGCAGGGAAGCGTGGAATTAAGGTTCTCCACCAATAATCAATTTTATTGGTGGCCAAGCTGGTTATGCTCAGTTAAATTCATAGTGTTAGTGCCGCGTCAACGATTAATTAAATTGATTTCAGTGAATGGAACAAATGGATTAATTGACATACATGGAGCTACCGCCAGCTTTATTAGGATAAAATTAGTGAATGGCTTGGGGCTCTTAGAGTCGATAAATGCCACAGATATCCAAGTCTCTATAGTTAACGGCGTGATAATAATGAATAACACTAATGTATCAAATGCCAACGTTGCTGTAACTAATGGAGTTATAAATTCGACATCGCCCATTGGCGATAAGTATTCCTTATCGGTAATTAATGGCGTCGTTAACATGGTAACTCCAATAAATGCGTCGATCTCGGCAACTATTAATAACGGTAAATTAATTATGATTCAGCCGGGCAATAGGAGAGTATTGGCCGGTTCCATTCAAGTAGTGGAAGGAAGCGTAAAACCCATAGTGATTATAAGCGTGGTTAATGGCGTGGCCACAATAAATGAATCATAGCTCACTATGGCTTGGGTCCCTGAATTTTCCTGAGCATTACTAGGAGGGTCTCAACATCCTTTACCGCATTATCTATAACCATGTATTCATTAGGGGAATGCGCAGTTTCATCGATGGTCATCCAGACCGCCGTCGGTATACCTAGCTCCCTCAAGTACTTGGCGTATGTGCCTCCTCCAATGCCTATTGGCGTGGCCGCCAC
>JBMFVP010000113.1:0-2285 GCA_049965935.1 Thermocladium sp. | reverse complement strand
CTTAACACCGGCACTAAGCCAATTCCTAAAGAGGTCACGGCTCCTCAGGAAAGCGTTGAACCTATTGAGTAATGCCATTAAGGCAGTGGATCACTCACTATTTTAAGCCTTACAATCATTAATGACTGCAATAATGCATTTTAAGGACCCATTAATCGGGGTCTTAATGGTTAAGGCATCCCTGATATGGCTTAATTATAATAGTATGGGGTTTATGGATATTGCCTTGAAGTCTATTGATTCTGTGCTTAACCTGGATTTTGATGGTTTTGAGGTTATAATTGTTGATAATGCTTCCACGGATGGCAGTTTCGAGGTTATTAGGAGGTTTGTTGAGGAGAGGAGACCGAGCAATGTTAGGGTTAGGTTCATCCGTAATGAGGGGAATCTGGGCTATGCCGGTGGTATGAATGTTGGTTGGGATGCGAGGGATCCAGACGCCAGGTACGTCGCATTCCTAAACAACGACCTAGTGGCAGAACCAGAATCACTAAGAAAAATAATAGAGCACATGGAAAGCGACGAAAAGGTGGCAGCAGCAAGCGGACTAATATACCACGGAGACAAAAAAACAATATACTCAGCCGGTGGCTGGGTTGATGAATTATGGTTCTTCGACGGCATTTGTAATGGCCTTAAAATAGGGGAATGCCCCGGAATCAATAAGGAGCACTACGTAACATACGCTGACGGAACATACATGGTAACCAAGGTAGATACCATAAGGAGAGCGATGCCCCACGGAAAACCATTCATAGATGAAACATTCCTATATCTAGATGACTCACTACTAGGACTTATACTATGGAATAATAGTTATAGGAGTAAATACATTCCAATAATCGCTGGGTATCATCATGCGTCCCAGACTACTGGTATAACTAATTTGTCCAAGTCATCTTTAGGTTTTTATTATGTCTCAAGAGGATCTGCGGCGTTTTCTAAAATAGTTAAAACGAGATATTCCTATTTGCGCAAATTGATTATTTTAGAATTATTATTTGCAAGCATTATACTTTGCAAAATAATTGATGGCAGATTTTGTTTCTATATATACGGCTATAAAGATGGAGAATCATTAGCCAATTTAATCGCGCGTAAGATTGGTGTATTATCATTATATAAAGCACCATATATAAGAGTTGATTTGCTAAGGCTTTCTTCATACATTTTTGCGTATGGCTATACTAATCAAATGTTACACCAGGGAAAAGTGCATATAACTCATTTGTTTAACGATTTTTCTTTTGGTCGTGAGACTTAAGATTATTAAACCCTTAATTTTAATGCAATAAATTAATGAACTATACGGCACGATTTTCATATCTTGATGAATTATATAATAGTAATAAGGTCAAAGATCTTGTGGCTTTTTATAGTGAATTAAAGGATACTGATGAGGCATTAGAATGGGTTAAGAGAAGGCCAAGGATTGAACCACGTATTTATGAGGTGTATGGTGATAGTGAGATTGTGGTTATTGTGCCCACTGCGGACCATAACGGCGTTTATGCTAGAAATGTTAGGGAAATATTTAAGGGATTTCACGTAATATTTGTCGAATCAGGCGGGCCATACTTCAGCTACTCATATAGTTGTAACGCTGGTTTTAAGTATGCGTTAAAGATGTATAGGCCTAAATGGTTTGTTTTAAGTAATGATGACATGATGATGGGGGATCCTCCCGAAAAGTTAAAGCAAGAGCTTTCGACAATAAGTGACAGAACCGTGGCTACGGTCTTCACGAATCCTCCCGGGATATACCACTCATACCCCGTATACCTTGTTAAATTTAAGAAACCATATGGTATTATATACTCAACATACATCAGTACGGCATGTAAATGCATTGTTCCCAATTTTTACAAGAAATTCAACATCAAATATGGACTTGGCGCATTTGTTAGAGGTTCATTCTTTGATAGGTTAAGGTCTGCGATAGCGCTGTCAAGGATTAATATCCAGAAATTAAAGAGATACTTAATTATAGGTTCGTTTGGTATATTTAGTCGTTATTTCGTGGAGAAACATCAAGGTGAGATATTCGATACCAATTACTTGATAAGTCGTGAAGACTTTGATCTTAGTATTAGGATAGCTGAGGAAGAGAAATACGATTTCGTAAACTACAATATAAGGGATATGATCGGCAGAACGCTTGGGAAGGGCCCATTACGAAGTTTAAAATCATTAATAGACGATATAACATTAAACTATAAGATCATTAATAGAATATTAAAGATATCATTATTAAATCAATAAAATAATCCTAATTTATATGGTTT
>JBMFVP010000112.1:0-2298 GCA_049965935.1 Thermocladium sp. | reverse complement strand
CACTGGCCAATGCGTATCGGAGCGCCATGAAGGTGAGGGGGTCAGAGTATGAGAGGCCGCTCTTCACAAAGAAGTAGTTGCTGGATGCGCTTAGTATATAGATCAGCAGGTACGCGCTTGTCTTCTTGCTCATGAATGGCGTTTGCGTTATGGATTTAAAAATTGTGTCTTTTGCCTTGGGAGAAAAGTTTATATAGAACCGTTACTGGACGATGTCAACTATGTCAGCCCAGCAATCGCAACCTAAGACGGGAGCTCAAGGTGTTCCTGTCTCGATATTAAAGGAGGGAAGCCAAAGAACAGTTGGAGCAGATGCGAGGAGAAGCAACATAATGGCCGCTAAAGTGGTTTCGGAAATTCTTCAAACAAGTCTTGGACCGAGGGGAATGGATAAATTATTGATAGATGCATTCGGCGACGTCACCATAACCGGCGATGGAGCCACGATACTCAAGGAAATGGAGATCCAGCACCCAGCCGCTAAATTACTAGTGGAGATAGCCAAGGCCCAGGACGCAGAGGTCGGCGATGGAACAACAACCGTAGTGGTCCTGGCCGGCAAGATGCTTGAGAGCGCCGAGAGCCTACTGGATGAGGGCATTCACCCATCAATAATAATAGATGGCTATAAGAAGGCCATGGATTACGCCCTGGAAACCGCCAAGAGCGTCGCTGTACCCATAGACATAACTAAGAAGGAGGAGCTAATCAAGGTGGTCGCAAATAGCTTGAGCAGTAAGGTAGTGGCCGAGGCCAGGGATTACTTGGCCCAAAAAGCAGTGGAGGCCGCACTAATAGCTGCAGATAAGGTTAACGGCAGTTATGTTCTAGACCTTGACTGGATAAAGGTCGAGAAAAAGAAGGGAAAGAGCCTCTACGAGACCCAATTAATCCAGGGAATAGTGCTGGATAAGGAGGTTGTTCACCCAGACATGCCTAAGAGGATCCTCAACGCCAAGATAGCTCTCCTAGATGCGCCTCTAGAGATAGAGAAGCCCGAGTGGACCACTAAGATATCGGTTTCATCGCCTCAACAAATAAAGGGCTACCTCGAGGAGGAGACAAGCATACTGAAGTCCTACGTCGATAAATTGAAGTCTATCGGGGTAAACGTAGTCATCGCCCAGAAGGGCATTGATGACACCGCCCAGCACTTCCTAGCGAAGGCCGGCATAATGGCAGTGAGGAGAGTGAAGAGGAGCGACATAGAGAAGCTGGCCAAGGCCACCGGCGCCAGGATAGTCACCAGCATAAAGGACATTAGGCCAGAGGACCTCGGCACCGCCGGCTTAGTGGAGGAGAGGAAGGTGGGAGAGGAGAAGATGGTGTTCGTTGAGCAGTGCCCCAACCCCAAGGCCGTCACGATACTGGTGAGGGGCGCCGCGGATAGGATAGTTGATGAGACCGAGAGAAGCCTCCAGGATGCGCTTCACGTGGCTAGGGACTTATTCAGGGAAGCCAAGATAGTTCCAGGCGGCGGCGCCTTTGAGATGGAGATCTCGAGGAAGGTGAGGGAGTACGGCAGGAAACTGCCTGGGAAGGAGCAGTTAGCCGTGCTTAAGTTCGCCGAGGCAGTGGAGCAGATACCCGTGATACTTGCGTTAACCGCCGGCTTGGATCCAGTTGATGCCATAGCGGAGCTGAGGAAGAGGCATGATGCTGGAGAAATAGATGCGGGCGTCGATGTCTTGAGTGGAAAGATAACTAGAATGGGCCAGATGAATGTCTATGACCCGTTAATAGTTAAGGAGCAAGTGATTAAGAGCGCGGTTGAGGCATCAATAATGGTGCTGAGGATAGATGATATAATAGCTGCATCGCAGAGCAAGGTGGGCGGCGGAAGCAAGAAGAGCGGCTCAGAGGGCGGCGAGGGCTCTAAGGAGGATTAAGCAGAAACATTTTTAAAATAATCCAATCCCGCAATTTTTAATTATGGATAACGAGTCTCTACCTTATCCTCCCCGACTAACTAAGTACGAGAAGGCTAAGATGATTGCAATACGCGCCAAGCAATTAGCAATGGGCGCTACACCCCTAATTGACGCTAAATCAATGGGTCTCCAGGACCCCATTCAGATAGCAATGGAGGAGTTCAATGCAGGTAAACTGCCCTTCATAGTTGTGAGGAACTTGCCGAACGGCAAGAGACAGGAATACACAATTGATGAATTAAATAAAATAGAGGAATCACTCATTTGAGGGGCACTGAAAAGAATCACGCATCTTCTCTATTAAAAATTAATCGCTTATAGATAATGTCCGCTGGCATTGCGGGCGTCGGCCCACGCCCCTCATCCC
>JBMFVP010000111.1:0-2327 GCA_049965935.1 Thermocladium sp. | reverse complement strand
AGATACGTCACGGCGAAGTCCCCAAGCCCCAGCCCCCTATAGTGCCCCGGGGCCCCGCCCTCCACCCCCAGGGGATCGCTTATCTTGGTCGCCATTAATTGAAAACCCCCACAGATGCCTAGAACCAGGGAGGAGCCCAGGACCCTCCTCAACTGCGCCTCCAGCCCAGTTCTCCTCAGCCACTCCAGTGAGGCGGGCACGTTCCTGGATCCCGGCAGGATGATGAGGTCGGGCTCCCCAAGCGAGCCGCTCCTCACAAATCTCACCCCCACGTCCGGCTCGAGGGAGAGGGCATGGAACTCATTGAAGTTGGAGATCCATGGATAGGCCACCACCGCCACGTCGAGGGGGCCCGAGCCGAAGCCCTCCATGGACTCCGAGTCCTCCGGCCAGAGCCTGTGGACGTCCATCCAGGGAATGATCCCCACCACCCTCTTGCCCGTCCTCTCCCTCAACCACTTAACGGCGCCCTCGAGGAGCCCTTCATCCCCCCTGAACCTATTTATTATGAAGCCCTTCACGAGTCGCCGCCACCTGGGCGGTATGGACGCCATGAGGCCCAGGGCCGAGGTGAAGGCGCCTCCCCTATCTATGTCCAGAACCACATACACGTCGCTGCCCAAGTACTCCGCTGCCCTGAAGTTAGTTACATCCCTTATATTAGGCTCAAAGGCGGACCCCGCCCCCTCCCCCACCACAACATCGAACCCCATCCTCAACTCATCAATAGCCTCCCTCACTATGCGCCACTTATCCAGGATAGACGCCGAGTACTCCCGGAAACCATTAATGGAGAATGGGCGACCCCTGATAATTACCTCGCTCCTATCATCGCCAAGCGGCTTCAGGAGCACTGGATTCATGGCGGTCACGGGCTCCACCCCAGCCGCGTAGGCCTGCATAGCCTGCGCCACCGCGACCTCCCCACCATCCACCGCGGGGTAACTATTGAGGGACATGTTCTGAGCCTTAAAGGGAGCCACCCTAGCCCTCCTGGACAAGGCATGAACTATAGCCGTAACTATGACGGTCTTCCCACTATTAGAGGAAGTCGACACAATGTACACGAGAAAAAGAGGCAACCCACTGAAAATAAATCCACCGTTAACCCTCTAGACCTCGGGGAACCCTCGCCATTTATGGCGGGGAGGAGGCCAGATACCCATCCGAGGATCATTATGAGGCGCTTTGGTATATTGATGGGGCTCTAGTTGTAAACACTACTGCGGCTGGTTGGTTCTACGTGGATTACGGCAATGAGGTGCTGGGCGCGGTGCCCGACGGCAGCTCGTGGAGCAATGGGGGTTGGGCGGACTGCACGTCCGACGCGCCCGGCGTCGTTAATGGAGTTGGAACTGTTGCTGCATATGCCGTAACGCATGGCGGGTACGCGTTTGATGATTGCCCCGTAACCGACGTCATCACTAGCTGGCCCTTCATCGGCGTCGATGCCTGGGGCCACATCCTATTCCCCACCTCATTCCCCGGGAGCACGGCACTTGCATGTGGGTGTTATGGAGTAACATTCAACTCCCCTCCCCCCACTTCCCAGCGGCAATTAATGAATCGCCTTCGACTAGGGTGAAGCGGGGGCGGCTTCCCTATTTCCTGGGGCCCATAGTGCCATCACTATCTCCGCGTGATTCAAGTAATCCAGCCCCTTCTCCGTCAACTTATTGAAGAGGCACTTTCTCCTGGTGGCTGGGCTGCACCTATCCCTATACCTCTCCACGAATCCAGCCTCCTCCATGAAGCGGAGAACGCTCTCCCCATACCCCCACGTCCCCAATAACCGAAGAAGCTCACGAGTATATGGATCCCTCCCAGTTTGTGAATTGAATTGGAGTATGATGTTGAGGAGCCGCATTGTTGATGTGATTTTGTTTCTCTGCATGCGTGTCCAATAATTAGTAACGCATATATAAACATTACGCCAACACCCACCCCTCATAATCAATAAACGAACTCAACGACCCAGAAAACCATTGCTCACCATTAACACAAAGAGGCGCGGCGGCCTTTCCCATCGCTAAGCATTGACGGCGCTGATGAGACACTTATTTGCGTGTCCAATTATTGGTAACGCCATCATAGACCCACATGAAGCACCAACACATAAAAACACGCCTTAAGTCATTAGGCATTCAACGACAACAGTGAAGACCTTTAACCATGGAGGGGCCATTCGATTCCATGGACTCCCATCACATCCATGCTAAATCCATGGATTAATCAAGGCCGCGGCGGCGACATTGAGGAAGGTTTAAATACATCATAGATGAGTAAATCATTGTGTCTCTCAGGGATGAGTTCATAAAGCTGCTTAG
>JBMFVP010000110.1:0-2390 GCA_049965935.1 Thermocladium sp. | reverse complement strand
CAAGGTGTCGCCAGTCACTATATTAATGCCGTGCCTCGATAAGTACTTCTCCATGAATATGGCGACCTCATCACCCATGAACATGCTCATTATATGAGGCCTGGCCTCGATGATCGTTGCCTCCAAGCCCCTCATCCGCATGCTTGCCGCCGCCTCAACGCCTATGAAGCCCCCTCCCACTATAAGCACAGCCCTGCTCCTAGCCGCTGCTTCACGGATCGCGTCGGCATCCCTCAGAGTTCTCAAGTATAGGGCGCCCGGTGCCTCGATTCTCCTTGGTCGACCCCCCGTGGCCACAAGCGCCTTCTCGAACCCCACCGTGGATCCATCGCTTAGCTCCACGCTTCCCTCGCTTGCCCGTATCTTAACGACACTCCTGCCCAAAATAATGCTCAGGTTTGGCCTATTATAGAAGCCGCTTGATTCGAAGAACACCTTTTCCCTATCCATGCTCCCCGCCAAGTATTGCTTGGATAAAGGTGGTCTATCATAGGGGTAATCACGGTCATCCGTGATCATGGCTATGGATTCCCCCGTCTCGTTGAGTAACTCCTTAAGTGCATGAAAACCAGCCACGCCGCTGCCAATTATGAGGTACTTAGCTTGCGTCCCCATTATTCAGGGGCCCCCTAAACATTTAAACTAATCCGCGTCGCTCGCCTCCTCTAATCACTCGATTCACTTTGCCCTATGTCTTCATTAATGGTAATTAAATCATTGGCTTCCATGGTTTTATTTTCATTTACTTGTTTTATAATAATTAAATTTTAGTATTAATAGTAAAGATATTCCATGTGTTTGAATAAAAAGATTTATTAATACATTATATACTGTCTAGGATCGATGAATAAATGAAAGCGATTGAACTCATTCTCTTTGTTATTCTATTATCGGTAAGCATTGTTTCGGCGTCGCAGCAATTATCGGGCGGCGTCAGAATAATTGCTAATATAACGACGGGCGGTAATCCAACGATCATGATATTCAATCCATTAAATGGTTACGTGTATGCGCTCAACCCTAAATTAGGAACCATTAATGTAATCAATGGCACGAGCCTAATCATGAATATAACGATTGAGCGAGGCACTTCAGTGGGCTTGGGCAACGCCGTTCTTGATCCTAGGAGTGGTTATATTTACGTCATCTTATCCGCGGTTCCCACGAATAACACCAGGGTATTCATAATGAGCGGTACTAAGGTGATTTCCAATGTTTCCCTGCCAGGCACGGCAAGCAGCGCATTACTGTATGATCCAAGGAATGGCCTTATATACGTGACAAGCAATAAGTATGGTTATGTGGAGGAGTCGAATGGCCATGAATCGCCGGCGCAAGTCCCCCTCGTGGGCTACATAATTGTAATAAATGGAACGAGAATCACAGCAAACATAACGACGGCGCCGAGAGTCGGCTATATGCTGTTTGATGAATTGAATGATTATGTATATATAGTTGACGACGGCTCTAACGCTGTTCTGGTACTTAATGGCACTAAGGTAATTGCTAATATAACGACGGGCACCTATCCAACATATATGGTTCTGGACAATCATAATGGGTACGTGTACGTCGCCAATTCAAACCCATACATCCGGGGAGGACACATGCTGCTCGGCACCGTGACTGCGATAAATGGCACCAGGATCGTTGCAAATATGACTGTCGGCTCATACCCAAGCTATATGATTTATGAGCCGGGAAACAATTATGTATACGTGAGTAATCTATACTCCAACTACGTATCTATAGTGAACGGCACTAATGTCGTCGCCAACCCAATCACGGGCGCATCGCCGGATGCATTGCTTTACGATCCATTGAATGATTACGTGTATGTGGGCAACGTGGGCTCCTTCACTGTGGGCGTGAATGGCTCCGTGACGATATTGAGCGGCACTAAGGTAATGGCTAACATATCGACCGGCTCCTTCCCAATGCCCGACCTATACGATCCAGCCAATGGCCTCATATATGTGATTAATGCCGGGTCTGGCTTGGTTACTATAATGAATGGAACAAGAATAGCCTATACCATAGTCACGGGAGGATTCCCAAGCACCGCATTATATGACCCATACAATCATTACGTATATGTTTCTAACCCGAAAATGGGAGCAATCAATGTGCTATCCCCAGGAACATCACGCACAAATTACGCTAGCACCACAACCACTACAACCTCCACATCAATAACTTCAATAATTACCTCAACCCCCACCACTCCCCCCTACACGTCTCCACCGGCAATAGCTAAACCCACCACGCTTCCCATAGTGGTTGGCACAATAATTGCAGTAATAATAGTAGCCGCCACAACATACCTAATCACCAGAACTAGAAAAAGAAGATAATTATCCTCAAAATTGCTAGCTATGATAGCGCCCGAG
>JBMFVP010000109.1:0-2407 GCA_049965935.1 Thermocladium sp. | reverse complement strand
ATATTCATTGTGTTGATCCTCCTCCTATCATCTGATATGTCGTAGGAGGCCATTATTATCAATTTAGAACACCCAATTAAAACACCTATAATCCTTAACTGTTCCATCCCTAATTATTGAGGCTATGTCCCAAGCCTCATGCTTGATGATATCCATTAAACTCATTCTTCTGCCGGCCTTAACATACATATATTGCTCATTTAAGTTACCTAGAATTAATTTAGCCACTGTTCTCCTTGAATCATAATCAAGGAATCCATTAAATAGCCTAAGACTCTTAATCTCCTTGGCATTAATCACAAGCGGCTTATCGATGGCAATGGGCCTAAACGGTTCCACGAAGTCGTAAACCAATGATGCTTTGCCGCTCTTAACTGAATGAAGCACCCCCAGGTATGGATCTAAACCAACTATTAGTAGTTGACTCTCAGCAAGTGAATAT
The DNA here is from genome assembly GCA_049965935.1 of Thermocladium sp. Lineage (GTDB taxonomy): Archaea > Thermoproteota > Thermoprotei > Thermoproteales > Thermocladiaceae > Thermocladium. The sequence goes on along the minus strand of JBMFVP010000109.1, from coordinate 1,965 downwards.
AGTATGCCATAACCATAGTTCAGAGATGTATTGAATGCATCACTTGAGTCAGGGTTCCTACCCATGAATCCCACCTCGTTGGGTAGGAGCGATTGAATAATTGACCAATACTTTCTAGCCACCGTAGCCTCAACGCTGTTTATGAGTTCTTGAGTTAATTGGCTTGGAGGAGCCGTCTCAAGCTGAGACGCCAGCGAGGATAATTCATAATATTTATCCATTAAATCCGAGATGCCTCTGCTCTTCCCAAAGTACCTAATTAACCTGGCTTGATTTTCGATCTTACAAGATATAAATCTTCTTGCTAATTCTAAGGCTACCTTAGTATCAATAAATATGCTGTATTGCCTTACCCTGGTTAACACTGTCTTATTAATCACAGGCGGAACCACCCTAGCCACGGGTCTACCATATGAGTCTATTAGAATCAAATCCATGTCCCTAGCAATCATTAGCTTAATTGCCATAGATGATAAGGCTACCCTCGATGATGCAATTATCACTGTCTCAGTATCTGGTGGTACCTGAGTCTTCTCTCCACTCCTCCTAATAATTAGGATTGATCCCTTTCTGGCAATTATCCTTGATCCAGGCTCAGTTATGTAGACTATGTTAGGCATGGCAAACACCATAGAATGGACATGTCCTTGGGCACGATTGAGACAAGCCTGGATCCTCGCCTGTCTCAATTATCCTAGCCACATAATCCCTAGCATCCAGAATAGTCCTCCTTAATGTATCATCAATCTTCGCAACCCTCCAAGTCAGCTTAACTTCACTATTCAGTGAAATATGCAACACAATACCAATATCAACCGGGTGCCCAATCCATGATTCTATAGCCAAAGCATAAGCAGTCACTGCAAGCTCTTTCCTGCCAACATTAACATCATCCCATGCTAGTGATGAGGAAACTACCTCAATTGGTATAAAACCCAGCAATATATCTGGTCTAACAAAATCCGAGAAACCTATAGAGGATGCCGGAATTGTAGGCTCAACGCTATAGGGAATACCCTCCTCTTTAGCTTGCAATGATAAGGCAACGGCACGTCTATACAATTCATACAATGCATCTCTATACTTGGCGGCTAATTCACCATAACTACCCATAATGGATTCAAAATAATTATCAAGTCTAGAGAAAACCAACTCAACTCGAAACGGCGTCAGAAAAACCTCATGAATGAGCCTTCCCATTCTAATAACATCACTATCAGGCATAGCAACCTTGGAAACCCTCCTTAAGTAAACATCACGCTTAGTGGGACAGGGTGATGTAACTTCAGAAACAGTGGGCCTACTTGAATGTCTAGGTGAAACAATATCCCTAAACCAGCCCCTAACCTCAGCGAAACTGCCACCTTCCATCATAGACTTAATATAGTCCCAAACCCACCTAGGCAAAGTCATACAAAAATACGGTAAAGAATCCAATATATCCTCATTCATGAGATACAACTCAATAAATGTAGAAGCAACATCGGAAGCCCACTATTTAAGACAAGAAAGATATTCAAGAGAAGAATAATATGCTAATATCATCATAGATAATAAAACAATTGGAACTCCCAAGAATCATTAATAAGCCAAAAATCAATAATTCTAATATAATAACTAAGTAAGCATAAGAAAAACTTAAAAATAAGTCATTAACACATGAACCGGAATCTCCCTAAAGGGAGTAGAAGGAATTATTCGCCACTGGTCTCTTTTATTCGGCCTTTTCATTTCGAGAATCTCCCTAAAGGGAGTAGAAGGTTATTGGTATTGCATGATTGGTAGATAATCATTTCCGTATTGAATCTCCCTAAAGGGAGTAGAAGGTAAGTAAATATATTCCCGTGGCCCCGCTCAGCATTTAACTAGTTAGAATCTCCCTAAAGGGAGTAGAAGGTTGATGAAATTTTAACGTATAAATCGGAGAAGGATGAGAAACTGAATCTCCCTAAAGGGAGTAGAAGG
>JBMFVP010000108.1:0-2427 GCA_049965935.1 Thermocladium sp. | reverse complement strand
AACACGGCATACACGAATCATACGGATTATATGTAGGAGAGAAGATGGCTGAATTATCGGTAAGTAAGCTAAGCGAAATGGGGGGTGGAATACTAGGAGAATTGAAAAGAGAGGGCTATAGGACTTACATAGTTAGCGCTAATCCATTCATAACTCCATTCTATGGGTTCCAGCAGGTCGATAAATCCATTCACTTACGAGGCTTCGTTTATTCACTAACGAATGCATACCTGAACGACTTGCTAAGGCAGTACGGAAAGAGCCACTCCAAGCTAATTAGGAAATTGTTAGGGGAGGGGAGAATCGACTTAGTGATCAAGGGAGCGTACTACTTCATTAGGAGCAAGACCGATCAATTATTGGCTAGGGCGGGGGCAACCGAGAAACCAATACTTGAGAAGGGCTCTAGCTTAATAATGGAAATAATTGATGATGCTGTTAAGGGAGGAAAAAAGACGGACATAGATTTACGGAGTAAATTCTTTCTCCTCATTAATATGATGGAGGCGCATGCACCCTACGTTGCCGGCGATATAGATGACACCCTCTCAGTTAATGCATTCCTAGATGCCGTCTTCAATGGGGAACCGCCTAGGGAGGCGGTGGAAATATGGAGGCGAAGGTACCCTATTCACTCCGGTTACGCAACCCACCAAGCGATCAATATAATTAGGAGGCTTAAGCCGATAATGGATGATTCATTAATAATAGTTACCTCGGATCACGGTGAATTATTGGGGGATGGTGGATTCAGCCATGGATACTTCTTGGAGGATGGGGTCCTAAGGGTTCCCCTATACATCAAGTGGCCAAGCGGAATTAAGCCCGTGAAGCAGGGAGGGCCCCTCATCTCGCTTACCCAATTACCATCGATAATGCGGAGCGTGATTCAAGGCGAGGAAGCCAGGATTGGGACTCGACTAGCGATGGCTGAGAGCTTCGGGTCAAACTTTGATTACTCTAGGAAGCGGCAAGTTGATTCAGACACAATTAGGAGGGTGTTCAGCCATAGGATCAGGATCTACAGCGATAAGGGTAGCTTCATATATAATAAGGGAACTGAGGAAGTGGAGAAAACCAATGGAATAGATGCCTCCACCGCTAAATCAATGATCCAGTACGTGCTTTAATTATTTCCTAGCGATTTGAGAAACGCAACTTTTCGATACATTTATACATCTTGCACGTTAATTATGAAGTGCAAAGCTTGACTAATCTCCTCAAAGGAGGACTAGGCGATGAAATAGTTGGATTAGAATGCGGTTCTATAGCATCACTTTTTTAAAGCTGGAGCCGAGGGCTTGAACTAAATGATACTGGCTACATATATGCCGTTTTATAGGATCCATGAGGTGCTGGAGTACTTCACACGCAATGTTGAGACAATCAAGCCGGAGAGGGCGGTTGTTTATGTTGATAATGTTTTTCATGATAGGCAGAGAGATGTATTGAGCAAAGTGATTCCCAGCACTATTGAGGTAAGGGTTGGTAATTGGCGCAGCAGGAGCGGGACATGGTTTACCATGTTAATGGATTTCCAGGGAACGGGGAATATTGCGATAATGGATAGCGATAATATCCTTGATCCTCTTTTCCAAAAGGTGCATTCATTAATGAATTATGACATGTACACTGTTCTTGATAGAGAGGCTTGGAATCGAGGTGCACCAAACACTATGATGAGGAGCCGGAAAATAGGGGAACTAAGCTTGGATGGAGCCAGCATCCCAGTGTTTGGGTACAAGGTATATGAGCCGAGCCTGAGAAGAAAGGGTACAGTCCTCTTCATTGGTCCCAAGCAAGTCGTGATTTATAGGAAACTCCCTGATCCAGATATTATTAAGAAAGTGGAGGAGGCATTTCTAGAGGTTCCGCCTGAGCTTAGACCATTCATAAATGATGAGGGAGTTCTAGGCATATTGGCTTACCTAAGCGGGATTAGGGAAACTCCATGGATAGTAATGAGCAATCATATGCATCACGGCTCTGAGCATCCCGCCTCAAGAACCCGTAAAGCAATAGTGGCGAGCGCTCATATTAAGTTTGCAAAGGCGCTCAGGAAGAGGTTTAGCGACAAGGCATTTAAGCAGTATGAGTACAAGTACATGCTTAGCTTAATCAAGGATGCTTGGTACCTCTTCTAGTTGATTCTTATTGCTTCTCTTTCTAAATTAAGAGGGGAAAAGGTTTTAAGCCTACTCGTCTTTATTTGATCATGGCGAAAATAATAATTATGCATGGGACATATAGGCCGCCGGTGGCTGGGTTGCATTCGAGGAATGATCCTGAGGTTCCAGTTATTCACGTGATTCACGCTGCTGCAAACCCAGCATCTCAAGTATTTGCTAACGTTAGGCAGAGTTATCGCCTAGTTGATCTTGGTGAGGATATTGGGGTTGAGCCGGTTATTATTGTCTAGAGTGAAAC
>JBMFVP010000107.1:0-2475 GCA_049965935.1 Thermocladium sp. | reverse complement strand
CTATCCCTATGATGAGGATCCATTATGTGGAATCCGCACAGCAATTAATAAAAATAGTCATTAATGTATAAATTTGTGGGTGCATCTCGAGAGCATAATAAATATATTCCCCTCGAAATAATGCTTCCCAACATGCCGACTTCGCTGGGCAATAATCATTCATGCGCTAGGGTGGGGAGGAGTGGCTAATGATGTTGGGCTATCCTTGCTTGTCATAGGGATCGGCGTAGTCACGATAGCAACCCTCTCCCTAAGCTCCATACCCCTCCTTATCCTCGGCATCTCCATATCGGTCTCGGGCCTCGTGGCGACGTGGAGCGAGGAGGGCAATGATATTTATATGCGGCTTTCCCAAGCATCCTGGGCCAATGTGTCAATGCTGCTCGAGGGGCTCGGCATAGCGTCCCAAGCCATATACTTGCCCAGCAAGTATAGCGAGGCGGGGGAACCGGTTGCCCTAATACCCATGAGCAGCTTGAGGCAGTTACCTAAGTTGCCGCGCGGCATCACGGTTAGGTATGGGGATAAGCCCCAGGACTCTGGGCTGGTATTGATTACGTTGGGCACGGTCGCCGTCAAGTCATGCAGGGATAGAGGCGCGATAAGCGAGGACCCGGAATCCACCCTAGAGGGGTGCCTAGTTAATTTCCTATCCATAGCCAAATCGGTTCGGGTCTCCATGGAGGGGGGAGCAATTAATGTGGCGCTGACTCCGCTTAAGGCTTTTCAGCCCTATGAGGAGGATGCCCCCGTCTCCATGGTGCTGGGGTCCCCCTACGCATCCATTTCCGCCGCGCTCATTGCAGAGGCCCTGGGCCGTCCCCTCACTATTGCTGGGGAGGGCGTGAGGGGTGGGGATAGGCTAATCACGTTGAGGGAGGTGGAGAATGCAGCTTAGGGACGCCTTAATCATCCAGGTATTGTCCTATGGATTCATGTACGCCATGCTCGCCCACCTCGGCGTGAACGACATGGGCGTATTCATAACGATATTCACATTGATATACCTAGTCACCATGCTGCTCGCCTCGCCCCTCCCCCCACGCATCGCGCCCATTAACCTGGTCATAACCATTCTATTATTATCCATATCAATGTACTTCATCGCCAGGCGCATAATGCTAATACTTGGGGGTGCATAGCCATGCGGACCACATATGTTGCCGTAATTCTATTATTATCAATATTGGCGGCAATATACTTGCCCCACCTATTTCAAGGCGGAGGCATTAATGCCGTTAACCCAACCCTCGTCAACTCATCGTTATTATCCCCATCATCCCTCGTAACCCCCACGGGCGGGCTCAATATATCCCTCGTCCTGAAATTCGTGAGCGGCTTTAATAAGTCCTTAATTGAGTTGAGTGGTCTAAAGGCGGAGCTGGGCAATCTAAATGAGAGTCTCTCCCTATTGCGGCTGTATTACGGCAAGGCGCTAAGCATGGAGACCACAAATTACAGCGAGGCCAAGATCTGGGCGCGGCGTGGATTGAATCTAGTGCCCGTGATTTATGAGACGTGGCTAAATGCCTCCCGCGAATTAGTGAGGGCCTCCCCCTCCCTCAATGCTGTGGTTGAGGCAATCAATAAATCCCTCTTAACGCAGTTAGAATCAATAAATCAAACATTAATCAATATAGTGAAGAGCAGCCCCGCCTCCATATCCCCCTACTCCCCCTCCACGCTTCAGGTAAACGCGACGCGAACAATTAAGTGGGGATCCCCAATCCTCATTAATGGCGAATTAAGTGGTCCACCCCATAGGCCCCTCACCATAATCATGGGGAACATCACGAGGAACGTAGTGACGGGCGTGAACGGCTCATTTAGTGTCATGATTGGCACGGATTCCCTAATGCCCGGCAACTACTCAATAATGCTGTATGCCCCTCCTTACATGGGCAATGCGCCGGCGAGCGCTGCGGTGAATGTAACCGTGATTGGGGAACAAGTGCATCTAGTTATTGAGGCTGGAACCGCTTTGGCCGGCTCCACGTTAAGCCTACGGGGCTCAGTATCGCCCTGGATCCCCGGGAACTCAACTCTCCTCGTCTCCATAGATGGCGTTAACGAGACCATAATAATTGATTCCCCCATAATAGATACAACGATACCGGTTCCAGTAACGGTGGGGACCGGGCAGCACGTTCTCACAGTTACATTATTGCCCAGGCTACCCATGGCCAGCGCATCCAGCAGCGTGACAATAACAATTCTTAACCCGCTTCAATTATCGCTTCCCCCAATCGCGATCGCCGGAGTCGCTGCCCTAATCATTCTCGAATCAAGAAAGAAGCGAACCATGCTTCATGAAGAGGGGGAGGCAAGTGAAGTGGAGGAGCGCATATTGTCGGCCGCCGGCGGGAGGGCCTTGGGGGAGGGGGGTCGACAATTGGTTCATGACTTGGCGGAGGCCCTATACGCGGTGGGCAGGGAGGTTGGGCGGCAATTAATGCCTAACCAAACCTTGAGGGA
>JBMFVP010000106.1:0-2477 GCA_049965935.1 Thermocladium sp. | reverse complement strand
CTTTTGGAATGCAACCAACTAGTTTCAATTCTTTTGTAGATTCTACCTTATATGTTGGGTACAATACTAATCCAGGCATTCTGTTTCAATTCTTTTGTAGATTCTACTAAGGGGTGTTCAATGGCATGGTGATGGTAGCATAGTATGGTTTCAATTCTTTTGTAGATTCTACTTAATTTTTATACGCGATGTTTCAAACTCTGGGGTGCATGTTTCAATTCTTTTGTAGATTCTACACTTCGTACCCCGTGGCTGGTTCCCCGAGGAGTTCGCTAATGATGCCGCCCCCCACGAGGCTGCGCTCCCCATTGGGGAGCACTATTGGCCCTGCTCCCCGTAACCCGAGCGCGGCGAGCATCGTGTCCTCGGGTATCCTGGAGAGGGGCGCCACCTGCGGCGCCTTCTCCGCGGCCCTGGCTAATTGACTCAATGCATTACCCACGGCCTCCCACTCCCTGGCAGGTAGGGGTGGAGTCGTTGGGGGATACATGCCAGCGTAATAGATCGCCTCACCCGGCAGTCCCTCCCTAATCCCTGTCCTCATTAGGTTGGGGGGCGCGTGTATCACGGCCCTCGGCTCCTCCTGCAGGGACTCGAGGAATGCTTGTGCGGTCTCCGGTTCACTGAAGTATATCCACCACGGCCTTCCTCCCCCAATCCCCACGCCCCCCTCCAATTCATGTAGAATGTTTGCGGCGGCGGCCGCGTTCACGGCCCTCCAATACTCACTCACGTCAGCGGGGAGGATTGGGGTTAGGGAGGATGGGAGCACGTACTCCGACGCGGCGGCGAGGAGTCGACCTAGTGGGGACATGGATTGATCCGTCAACGCGGAGCCGGCGGCGAGGGAGCGGGACGCTGAGCGCAACGCACGCACCGATTGTAAATAATTCAGGATCGCCTCCCCCAACTCCGTGCTCGTGGTGTATGGTTGCCTCGTTACGGCGAAGCGGAATGGGGACGCCTCCACCACATCCATGACGCCCAACATTTCAGTCGCGGCGCCGGGCGTGGCCCTCCCCACGCTTAGCCCAAGCGGAATGACTCCCCCACTCGTCACTGCAGCAACCACCCCCCGCGGGTTGTAGTATTGGAAGCCTCGGCTAATTGTGGGGACGCGGATTCGTCCACTCCTCACGGCCTCCGCGTTATACACTTCCTCCCCCGGCGCAACCTCCTCCACATTAATTGCCTGTATGAGGGGTGCCCCGCGTAGCCTCAGCGGTGTGAGTAGTCTCCTCCCCACGTCCTCAAGCCCCATCCCAATGCGTAGCCGCAGGGTGTCCCACAGGCCTGGATTCACCTCCAGCCCCCTACTCATGAGCGTGCCGCGAGGCGCGTTGAAGTAATCCTCGAGGCCCCTATAGAAGTCGCGCCACCACGCGTTACTGTACTCCCCATACAGCGCGTGGAGGGCTGGCTCTAGTTCCTCATCGCTTAATCCCCGTAGGTACGGCGATGCCTCAATGGGGTTGATTGGGATGAGGAGGAGGCCGGGGCCGCGGAACCCACGCACGCCCGCCTCCTCTAAGTCACTGGACGCCACTGTGTACCCCATGCGTTGCAGGATGCTCGCGGCTGCGGGGCTGGCTATTCGCGCCCCGAGTCCCCCGAGGCCGAGGCCGAGGCCCCTCCCTGCCGCGGATGCGGCGCTCCCCATCCACCTAAGGATTGGGGAAGCAATCTCCGCGCCCCCCTCCGCTATGTACGTCATGGGGTCAATGAGTCGAATCGCGGCTAAGCCCTCCAGCGCCGGCACCTTCTCCGCTAGACCAGCCGCCGTGCCACCGAGGAGGCCCGCCCCAATTATGCCTGTATTCACTGCGGCGGCTGGGTTAATGATTGCCCTACCCCCCTGCACGGGTATCCCGAAGAGGGAGGCGAGGGTTGAGCCCCACCCATTCACGGGGATGGAGGCGAGGGTTGGTTGAGCCGCGTTGAACGCCGCATTCGTGTTACTCGTCATTCTCCCCCACTCCCCCCTCTCATAGGGTGGAAGCATGATGGAGAGAGCGACTTGACCCACGGGGGCCAGGTAATTATAGAGGTCCCAAGCAACCCCGCTCCCCCACTTCACGAGGGGATTCCTCGATCTGAGGTTGAAGCCCGGCATTAACGCGTGGCCAGCCGCGATCTCCCCCGCCTGCTCCTCGACTTGACCCCTATACGGGTTAGTCCTATACTCCATTATTGACTTAAGGATGTTTTGCTCAATCTCGGGGAACTCATTATACATGCTCCCACGATTCGCCGGCGCCACGGTGGGGGGCGGGTTAGCCTCCACCCTAGAGGCAACGGATTGAGGGAGCACGGGGGAGCCAATCTCGGGGAGCACCCAAGCCTCGCCCGGCGTGGGGAGTGGGCTGAAGGTGGCGGCGGGGGACTCCGCTGTCCTAATGTTGAGGCCGGGAACCGATGCCCCACTCGATACACTCCTCTCAATGACTCTATACGTCACGGGGATGGAGGTGGGGAGC
>JBMFVP010000105.1:0-2629 GCA_049965935.1 Thermocladium sp. | reverse complement strand
TTTAGGTATAGCCTGGTTGGTGCCGGCTCCCCACCAATCATTCTAATGTTCCCCGGCGCCTTGAAGCTGACCCTGGGCTGGTACTGGAGGAGGCCCGCGGGGAGTGGGGTGGAGATGTACGCGGCCTGCACCGCAGCCGGATTAATCACTATCCTTTGCCCACTGAGGCCGGTGGTTACACTCGCCACGCCGGGGGGTGGGGTTAGGTATTGCCCCAGTAGGCCCCCCACCTCAATGTTTTGTTGCCCGGTTCCGGTGATTGGAGTGGTTTGGGGTTGCCCGTAGATCGTGGAGAGTGCGCTTATTCCCTGCTCCTCCGCCTGTAGAGTGTTTTGGAGGAGTGTTGGGCTGGGGGCGTTCAGGGTTAGGCCTGGAGTAACCATGCTGCTGGGGAGCGCGGCCCCACTCCTCAACACTTGCTTAATTAAGTCATTGATTCTCCCCCACTCCTTCTCGAGGCTAGGCACTTGAGCGAGGGCCGCCCTTACTTGACTCAACGCCGGCGGGGGAGCCGAGGCCCCGCCCCCCGTAATTAATTCAGTAACTGGGATAGTGCCCCCCACTCCAGGCGTTGGGGGGTTTAAGGCGCTCATCGCCTTATTAATCGTGTTAATGACGCTGGCCTCGCTTAGTTGGAATTGGGAGAGCTGCTTCGAGAGCTGCTTCTCTAGGCTCGCTTGAACGCTCTCCTCGTATAACTCATTTAGTTCAGGTATGAAGAGGAGTGGGACAGTGTTTCCATTAATCGTTAACGCCCCATAGTAGGCGTTAGTCAAGCCACCCAGGTACTGTTGCGGATTACCGCTCTTAATCGCCTCCTGCACGGCCTCCTCCGCGCCCCGTAAATTCAAGCTACTCAGGTACGCCTGGTAGTACTGCATTAACCAGTGCCTCAACGCGTCCACATCATAATTGGGCTCGCCGTTAATCATGCCGACGCCGGGGATCCTACCCATGAGCGCGGGGTGGCTCTTAATCGCCTCCTCCAAGCCACGCAGCGCGGCGCTTAAATCAACGCTGCCCGTATAGATGACTGGCCAAGCACCCCCACCAGCCTCACTAATCTTAATGTACCTGTTGAGGAGGCTCTCCAAGTTGAAGGCGCCCCCACCACCACTCACCGGCTTGCTTTGAATATACTGCTTATACTGCTTAATGTATGGGGCTAGGGTTTGGTTAATCGCCGCGAGTGCCTGCATGTATGGGATGGCCGTGGGGCTGCTTGTCTGCATCAACTCATTAAAGACCCTCACTGTTAGGGGTTGGAGGACGCTGCTTGGGACGCCCGCCTCCTGGGCAGCGACGAGGAGCTCCGCATTACTTGCCGGGTTACTGCCCAGCATGCCCTGCAGCTGGAGGCCAGTGTATAGGGGCGCCAAGTTACTCCTCACCCTACTCAACTCATTACTGAGCCACCGCCTCACATCGCTCCAGGCCTCCCCATGAAGCCCACTCACGTAACTCAATGCGTTGCTGAGGAGAGCGGCCTGCATCTCGAGGGTATAAACCGCGTTCGGCAGCGTGGCCTCACTGCCGAGGCGCGGCAATTCATTAATCAATTCATTAACGAATTGTTGAGCAGCCTCATTATTAGCGAAATTATTGTACTGCGCCTGTATCTCGCTGAAGTTTATTTCGGGGAGGCCCTGGGTCATAACCATGCTGGCGGCCGCCATGGATAACGGGTTCCTCGGACTCACTGGGCCAATCCTCTGAAGCTCCCTCTCCCTCCATGACTCCAACTCGCCGCGTAGAGCCTTGTACTGCGCCTCGAGGGGTGCAATGCTCTCCGCCTTGATTGAGACGACTGGGGGCTCGGCCTTGGGGAGTTGAGGCAGCATGAGCTTCATTGGCGGCGGGGCACGGTACTCAGGCAACGATACTGAGGGGGGTGAGGCGGCGGTGGAGGCGGCGGGTTGACTCCGCAAACCCTGCTGCGCCTCATTAATTGATTGATGCGTCAAGTACTCCTCGAACCTATTCGTTAATTGAATCGCCTCGCCCCTGGGAATGCCGTACCCCTCAATGAAATTGAGAATATCACGATAATTAAGCGGAACATTCCTCTCCCTCAGGACCCGCTCAAAGAGGGCGAAACCCAGCGACCCACCATTAACCAGGAGGGAAGGCGGGGAACCCGGCACAGGCCCCCTGCTTGGAGACTCATGCGGGTTCCAGGCAGGTGGGGACTGGGGCTTAAGCGAAGCGATTGGAAGCTTAACGCTGGGCGGTTCCCCACGTATAGACCCAAAAGAACGCCGGGACTCCAAGCCACTGAGGTGAGAAGTAACCTCACTTAGAGGCCCCGAATTAGTATGAGGAACAATCAACACGGGCTTACCCACCTCAGGCGGGGAAACCACACGCGGCAAACCGAAACCAACATTTCTCACGGGCTCCACTACAATTGGTTTCCCCTCTATCGGGGGATTCTTAACAGGTTCCCCAACCACATTAATCGGAGTGTGCTCGATTGGCGTAGGCTCATGATTAATCGGAGCAACATGAATCGGAGCGGGTAAACGCTCAACCGGCGGAGCAACCGGAACAGGCTCAACATGTTGGATTGGGGTTGGTGCATGCTCAATAGGCGGCGTAACGTGCTCGATTGGTTCACGCTGAATCGGAG
>JBMFVP010000104.1:0-2655 GCA_049965935.1 Thermocladium sp. | reverse complement strand
ACTTAATAGAGCTAATAAAGGAGTACATGGAAATCTAGCCCCATAATGCATACTAATTGATTGTTCCAGAACCATGCTCGCATTAGTTTGATGTATTGCTTCTTGGGGCTCTCTAATTGCGTGTCCAATTATTGGTAACGCATATATAAATATTCCTATACAACCCCATAAAAACCCATGATGGTTAGCTCACGGTTACTCTTCGCTTAGTGAGTTTATCGAAGTTCATGGTGATTTCCTTCCCCTCCTCATCTATCAAGTTTATCGAGTTATTCCTGACGTCCTTCACCACGTACTTGACTCCATCTATGAGAACCTCATCGTTTCTCCTCAGGTTTATTATTCTCACGGAGAATATGAGCTTAGAGATGTGCTTGCCGTCTTTCACTCCAATTATTTTCTCCGTCTGTATGACCCTGCTCGGGAATGATTTATGCAGCGCCAACACTATTGATTTAGCTATGCCAGCATTAGTTAATCTTATGTCTATGCCGCCCTCCACCTCCTTAGCGTCAATCACTGCACCCCTCTGAACCTCATCGCTCTTGGCCAGCGTAATCCTAACAACGCTCTCGAGGGCCGCCCTTAATTCGCCATCTATTGGCCTACCCACTCGCCTAACCTGAATAACGGCGGCCTCCCGCTCCGTATAGACGTATCTACAGGTGGGGCACAGGTCAAGCACTACATTAAGCGGCACCACTACCTCCTCCTCAGTCTCGTCCAGCGCATCATGGATCCTCCCCCTAGCCCTCACGTGGATAGATGCTGATTCCAAGGGGTTGCCCACCACATTGATGCTGATATTGGTTATTGAGCCCATTAACTTCATGGATGCCTGCACCGCCTTCTGCGCCGCCTGCCGCCAATCCTTAACCCACCTACCCTTCTGGTAAGCGGATAGGCATGACTTGCAAATCAATAGTCGTATTGGGCCTTGAACAGTAATTAATCTATGCCTCTCGGCGTAGCAGGTTGGGCACATGCCTTCTATTAATGTATTGGTCTCCCTACCGCAGATGGGGCAAACCTTGCTCGGCATGGGTCTAGCCTATGCCTTTCCTGGGCGTATTGGCTCCACAGGCAGTGCAGTGCAGTATGTATATCCTGCCCTCCCTAAGTAGCTCCGTATCAATTGAGTTACAGACTGGGCAAATCACGTAGAACTTTATGTACCTCTCATAAACCATCTCCACAGTCCTCGGATTCCTCTCGGCGTATATAACGAATGAGTTGCCCTCAATGGCTCCGGGCACCGCCATCTCCTTCAGGAAGAATCTACTCATGTGAGATGGGTCCCTCCTCAACCTAGAAGCCACCTCCAGGAAATTCCGTATTATGGTTTTCCTAGGCGCAGTCTCAATGATTAGCTTAGGTATCTCCGCCCTCTGCTGCGCCCTGGGCGTAATTATTGAGTAAGCCCTATCCAGCAACCTCCTATATAGAGAGTCTTGACTCATCCTAGAGGACGCGGAAGCCACGACTTAAAAAGGTTTTCAACCTGGAAGCGATATGTGAATGGGCTTAGGGGATTCATGGCTTCAACACTATCCTGCCCCTCACGTTCCCCGACTTAAGCTTCATGAGGGCCTCATTAGCCTTGCTCAGCGGCATTACATCTATTGGAATCGGCTTAACCACGCCGGTCCTAACCAGTTCCAGCAACTCCCTTAATTCCTGCCTACTCCCCACGCTCACGCTCCTAACGCATCTCTCGGAGGCAAGCGTGAACCTGTAAGGCATGCTGGGCACGTCATCCAAGTTAGCCGCAATCACCATTACGCCGCCCTTCTTCAATAGCCTCAGCCCAGTCTCCATTAGGTTAGAGGACGGCGCAAACAATAGAACTGAATCAAAGGAACCATATAGCTTGCTCGCCTCATTAAGCGTTACCGCATCATCGGCCCCAAGGCTCCTCGCCGCGGCAAGATGCATGGCTGATCTACTTATGGCAGTCACGCGAGAACCACGTAGCCGAGCCAATTGAACCGCGAAGGAGCCGAGACCGCCCACCCCAATCACCGCTACCCTTCGACCTGGCTCTAACCCACTTAGCTTGACTGCCCTATGCGCAGTGAGTCCTGCGCACATGAAGGGGGCAATTGACTCTGGATCAATGTTGCTCGGCACTCGCGCCACGTATCGGGAATCCACCACCATGTACTCCGCGTAGCAGCCATTATGGTCCAACCCATTGACTCGACGCTCCATGCATAATTGCTCCCTCCCCGTCAAGCAATACTCGCAATTACCGCAGGACGAGTGAACCCAATACGCGCCAATCAAGTCCCCCGGCTTCACTAATTCCTCGGCGGCCCGCCCCACCTCAATTACTCGCCCTACTGCTTCATGGCCTGGAACCAAGGGTAGCCTCGGCGCCTTGAATCTACCCTCGACAATGCTTAAATCAGTGCCGCACACGCCGCAGGCCTCCACCCTAATCAATGCATCCCACTCGCCCAGCCTCGGCGTATCTAGGTCAATCTCATGAAGTGGCGCGCCCTCCACGGGCCCCGGCTTCTCCAGAAGCATTGCTCTCATGAATAAAGGGAAGCAATGCCGACTTAAAAGGCTTAAGAATCCTCTCGTTACTTAATGCATCTCCTTACATTACCTCTTAAATGCTTGAGGAACCTCCTCAGCATGGCTTCTAAG
>JBMFVP010000103.1:0-2795 GCA_049965935.1 Thermocladium sp. | reverse complement strand
TGTAATGTGAGCCATAACTGCAATAGGGTGAACAAGGTTCTCTTGAATCTAGAGAGATACACCATGCAGAGACTTGTCGTCGATATAGTGCTAGTCGGCTTAGAAGGCACGTAGAGATATGAATTGGACATAACTATGATGTTCGGGGCCATATGCACCTTCTCTATCCATGGATGACCGCTGGCCATGGAAAATCTATTAATCAGAAAGGAAGAGATTAATGCATTTAGCAAATAATTAAGGAGAGACGCGTTAATGGTTCTCCACCTTAAAGGGCAAGGCTCTCTATTACTTGATCCTATTTATGTAACTTATGTAATGTGCCGCCTCAAGGGGTTTCCTAGATGAAGTAGGACTTCCCCTTCTACTTATCCCACTTCAAGAAATTCATCAAGGAGGTTGCGTTCCCTTTTATAATCAATTACTGTGCACATAATTAGAATAAGTACCAAAGGCTCTACTTGCATAGTTACGTGATGTTTGACTTATTTTAGCAGATAGCGCATTAAGCACACCCCTATCCTGTTGTGATGCCTTTCTGAATAATGATTTAAAGCTTTGCTCTGCCCATTTGTAAGAATCATCTGTTTCACTATCTGTTTTTGGTACATAGGTGAGGGGGGTCGGGCTCACACAATGAGCGTCACGCTGGAAATAGTCTATATAGAGAAGTAGTAATTTATTTATCCCTATACACTTAATTCATAGATCCCTGCATTACCTATCATGATCGCTGGATTCCCGTGACCTCTCTTATATTCATTCTTCGCTTATTCAACATCATTGGATGAATCGTTATATTTCTGTTTGGCTATGATATTCCAAGGAAGTATTAATTATTGGTAGTTGTTTTCTCCCAGGTTCGACATCTCCTGAAATAATATAAAATAAGGGATGTGGTTTATGTTTTTTATATTTTTATTTCTTCACTTATTTTTATCTCTGTTTTAGTTTTCTCAGTAAATGATTTAATTCGTATTTAATTTGGTCCTCGGTTACCTGTAATTTCAATTTCAGGTCATATTTCACTATTTTATCTTTAATTGAAATTATATTCTCTTTCCTCTCCTTCTAGGTAAATATAATGCAAATAGGTCCCAATATAAAGCAACGAATCACCCATGTTCTTAAACCTGATTAATTGTGGATGATTTCTATATCCTTATAGTTTTGCCCTCCAATACTTTCTGTGACAAGGGTTCTCTCTATAATCCTAATAATCCCCTGGCATCTAAATACATTGGATGAATAGACCATAATCTCATATTACAATCCCCACCTTATTATATAATGGTACTAAAGTACGCTTTTTATTTATATTTTAATTATATTTTAATTAGCTGTTGCCGTTCAGGAATAAATCCATGAACATTAAAGTATAAGGAATTTTCATCGGCAGAACCGGCTCCCTTTCCGTCCTAAATGGCGATGGTTCCCCCGAGGTCTTGGTAGCCTTTATGGAGACCACTCGCTTCCCATATTAAGAGTTGATCAGCAAAACAAAAATATGGTATACACAAACAGTAAAAGCTTTATCTAACCATAAAAGACAAGGTTTGTTGCTTGTTTCATAAAAAATCATTATTATAGTCTCCTTGCATCTCCCTTATTGCATTAGATTACCTAACGCGTATTGTGAATAGATTTTAAAGCCTGGATCCTTGACCCTCGTAAAAACTCTGGATGGCATTGCCAATGCTTAGGTCCGGGAAGAAATCTATCTTGCCGGCGCCAATGGATCCTATTGGTATACCTTGATTCTTCGGCATTATCATTCTACTCTCACCGCCGTAACCGCACCATTTATATTAATCATGGTGGCGTCCCCATCAATAGATGCATCCACCATCTTGCCATCCACATATGCTTTATTATGGGAACCCAATATGATTAATTTATTGATTCTAGTTTGCTTGGAGAGGATCACACCATTCTGATCAGCATTAATTACAATGTCTCCATAGGTTTCACCGCCTTGTCCAGTCACAATTAAATCCCCATTATCGAGCAAAACAATTGAGTTAGTACGTATATATATTGGCACGTCACTTGATGACCTAACCACGCCACTCACCCTCTTCTTGGTCCAGAAATCCATCCAATCGCCTCGAGGCAATATAACGCTTCTATCATTAGTTTGAGGATACAGTATTGGAGCAAATAATACATGTCTCCCCACCATGTACTCATCATCTATTCTATACATATCCTCATCATCTTGAAACTCATAGAACAATGGCCTCACTATGGGATGGCCATGGAGGTGGGCCTCAATTACTAGATTATACATATAACTCATGAATGTGTACCTAAGATTAATAGCCTCCCTCACTCGCTCCTTATAGTGCTTCGGCAAATAAATGGGCTCCGTATCTATTCCATCCGTTGCCTTATGGGTTCTATACAATGGGAAGAACATTGCTGCTTGATAGTACCTTAACAATAGCTCTGTTGAATTATCGATAAGGGGACTCCCTCGTCCCTGAAAACCCCCAATATCTATGCCAACATAGGGCACTCCAGACACAGAAAGCCCAAGCACCAACTGAAGTTGAAGCCTCAATTGATCCCAGGATGGAGTCCCATCAGCCGTCCACACAAATGCGTATCTCTGTATGCCTGCGTATCCAGCTCGGCTTAATATGAATGGCTCCTTTCCTGATTTAGCCATGCCCTCGAACGTGGCCATGGCCTCATAAACTGGATAAGCGTTCCTTAATAATGCGTGCGGAATCTGCTTATTCCAAGCCTATGAATCACGTTGTCCGGGAAAGCGGTCCAGTACCTATCATCCC
>JBMFVP010000102.1:0-3227 GCA_049965935.1 Thermocladium sp. | reverse complement strand
TGGTGGGAGTGTATGGCATATTTCATTGGCCCTACATAACTCTATTAATAAGTTTGTTAATATTAGGGTTCCCGGCCTACTATGGCTACTCAAAGGCCGTTATTCATGCCGGAAAATTCATAAGATATGCGACTCCCCTTGCATTAATATTGGCATTGATTGGCATAATAATGGGCTCCATGCATGATTTCCTGGGCATAGTGATGCTTTTCCTTGCATATATAATAGAGGAAGCCACGGGTCTCTTATTAAGGCTGGACTTCCAAGAAATAAGCACTCGCTGGACAAATGTATTTATAGCGGGAATGACTATATTCGTGGTATCCATACTATTAGTGCTAATATCGACGAAGTTAGTCATAGTGCCCATCATTGGCGATGTCGTGAAGGGCATAGGCATTTATGGATTATATCGCAAATTCAACGGTAATAACACATAAATTCCACGAGCAATAATGCAATGCACTCGCCCACACAATATACATTGAATTACTCATAACAAATGGAGCATTTTCCCTGCCGGATAGCATAGAAATTTGTTTACTGAGTATGAATAAGAAAGCTCCGACCTTTAGGAAGGAGAGATATCAACATGTATACCATATAGGTATATAATATACGTTTTATACTGAAATTACGAATTTAAACCGGGTATACACGGGCGCTAAACATGAGAGGAGCAAATCGTACGTTGATAGCCGTAGTGGCGGCAGTGGTTATAATAGCCATCGCCATCGCCATATATTACGTAATGACGAAACCAACTTCTCATGTAACAACTTCTCAAAACATAACGTTAACTATAGTCACGTTTTCAGGGGAGTCGGCTCAATTCATTCAATACGCCGGCAATGAGTTCCATAAGCTTCATCCCAATATATATGTAAAAGTTATTCCGGAGCCATTTAGTAATTATATAACCGTAGAATTGACGGCAATGGAGGCCCACTCCAGCCAATATGATATACTGGGTTTCACATCTACCTCAGCGTTGAGGGTCGCGCCTTATCTAGTTAATTTGGCGCCATACCTAAACATGTTCAATATGAGTGACTTAATAGCGCCACAGGAAAACTTTGGCGGCATCTATTACAACACGACCACTGGCCAGGAGGAGTATATAGGCATAGTCTATGAAACAGCTGTCTACTTATTGGCGTACAACGCTACTTTATTCAATAACTCGGCGCTGGCTAATCAATTCTATAATGAGTACGGCATTGAGTTTAATCCACAGACATGGCAAAACTGGACCACTGTCCTAGATGTAGATAAGTTCCTCGTCAGTAATGGAATAACCAAGATGGGCATATTAATAGATGACCACGCAGCTCACGGCATAATAGATGCCTATCCAGCGGTATATGGATGGTTCTATGCAAGGAACTCAACGCTGAATCAGGGCAATATAGGTGGACTCCCGAACTTCAACATAATGTTCACGGGCAAGCCTGCGCCTGGATGTTCTTACCCGTTACCATCATTCAACTCAACTAGCGGATTACAGGCACTGGAAGTGTATAAGCAATTGGTTTCCTACGAGCCATCGCCTAACGTGACCGTGGTCGAGTATGATAATTTGCCTAACTTGTATGAATCTGGAGCGCCTGGTGCATTCCTCTTCAGCACTCAATTATCGTATCTGTCCCCCTCCATCTATAATGAGACTTTAGTTGCCCCGCTCCCAGGCGGCTACGCCGAGACCGGCACTGATTTCCTGGGCATCAGCAAGTATTCTCTACACCAGCAAGCAGCTGCCGAGTTCCTAGCCTTTCTAGTATCGCCACAAATGCAGGAGGAGGCTTACCTATTGTATCATAAGTTCCCAGTTTCGAAGACAGCCATAGCGGCGCTGCTATCCAATAGTAGCATACCCATCCATGATAGGTTAATAATAGGGGGCATATATAAGGCAGCATTGAATGCATGGGCTAATCCACCAAATATACCCATAACGTACACGGAGTTAATACCTCAATTCAATTCGCAAGTATATAATTACTTGATGGGAACCGAGGGCGCACAGGCGGCTTTACAGCAAGCAGCCCAATCATGGGCAAATGACTTAGTGCAGACATACGGGGCCTGCCGCTGATTCATTTTGAAGTCGTAATAAAACATTAAAACATTGATTTTTCCGGTGTCCTCGCAATGAAGAGTTACTGGCTGTGGCCATACATCATTTACATAGTGGGGTTTGGCTTAGTGCCGATGTTAGCGACATTCTACTTAGTTGGGGTGGACCTAAAAACTGCTCTACGCGGTCTTCCTCTCGATGTATTTAATCAAGCCCTGGCTAATACGGTCATTTTCTCATTATCTGTGGCGGTGTTCGCCGTCCTCATGGCATTGATCCTAGCCGTTAGGGTAGATAGTTTACCGGATAAATGGCAAACCCCCCTCTCGCTTCTAATATTGTTGCCATTCACGATACCGTTCACTGCCTCTACCCTTGTCTGGAGAACGGTGTTTGACGCGAGATACGGCTTGGCGTATTACGTGTTTTCACTATTTAGGTTGAGCCCCATAGATGTAATAACTGTTCCCCAATTATCGATTTGGGGAGTGGTGATAGTGGGCATATGGAGCTCCGTCTCATTCGCGTACTTGATAATACTGTCGGGTTTCAAGTCCGTTAATAGGGAGTTAAGGGAAATATCTATGGTTGATGGAGCCACATTGTCCCAGTACTATTCCCAAATAGTGATTCCCTACTCATTCAAGAGCATTTTGACTGCATTCCTCATAACTCTGGTTCTCTCCATAGGGAACTTCGATACACCCTTTATATTAACCCAGGGAGGGCCGGGCTACTCATCCACAACTCTTCCCCTCCTTGTTTATCTAATGATGTTCTTCATGAGTAACTTCTCGGGAGGAGAAATGCTGGCCGCCGTGCTGACCCTAATGGCCACTGTGCCCGCAATACTTCTTCTACTGGTTCTACGGGGAGAAAGGAGCTGGGTGAGGCTGCCAAGCATAAGGATCCCAGATAATATATTTCATGGAATTCTTTGGATAATTGCAGCAATTATTCTACTTTTCCTAATTGCGCCCGTTTATTGGATGTTCCTAATAGCGTTTAGGCCTAATTCTCTTGATTTCACATCGCCTCCCCTACTTTACCCCACGCACGTCACGCTTAGGTACTTCATGGAGGCATTGGGACAATCAGTTCCGTATATAGTGACCAGTATAGTGGTGGGGCTGGTAGCCGCAAGCATATC
>JBMFVP010000101.1:0-3350 GCA_049965935.1 Thermocladium sp. | reverse complement strand
GGCAGATGTAGCTATGCTACTCAGTAATTGGATAGTTAAATATAGATTGTGAAACACAGCAGATAATTTGATAAATAATAGATGACATCACGCATTATATAGGGAGTTTCCCCGAGTGCATGCATCTAGCGCGGAAGCTTCTCATAATTATGTCCCACACCCGTCTGGAGAGTAGTGTTTATTAGTATCTATGAGATTAACGCAAAGCCGATGCTGTCAGATTACAAACTGACTGCTAAGCGCGGCAGCGAGGTCGCATTGAGCGTTGAGTCATTGAACGTCTCTTATGGAAGACTGCAGGTATTATGGGACGTATCCATAGATATACCAAAGTCAGATATAGTTGCAGTAATAGGCCCAAATGGATCAGGAAAGACGACGTTAATAAATACCATTATGGGATTAATTAAACCGTTGAGCGGCAAAATAACATATATGGGCAGGGATATAACTCATCTCAGTCCACATGAGCGGGCCACGTTGGGCATAGCAGCAGTTCCAGAGGGATCTAATAACTTTCCTGAGCTGACAGTATATGAAAATCTCAAGATAAGTGCGTATAGAAATAAGAATAATTTTAACAAAAATTTGAATTTGGTATATGAATTATTCCCAATACTTCAGGACAAGAAAGGACAGCCGGCAGGGGCTCTCAGTGGAGGTCAGCAGAAGATGTTGTCTATAGCTCGTGCACTGATGATGGATGCCGAATTGATTCTTATAGACGAGGTTTCCCTGGGCTTGGCGGCAAAGGTGATAGATGCTATATATAAGACAGTTAAAGAGTTAAACACACACATGGGAATCACGTTCTTGATCGTCGAGCAGAGCGTGCCTAGGGCCCTTGATGTGGCTAATACCGCTTATCTGTTAAGGTATGGTAAAGTGGTAATGTCTGGCGCGAGTGAGGAACTCAAGAAATCTGAGCTCATTAAAGAAGCATATTTCGATAGTAAGGCAGTGCATCGAGGTGATATGCTTGGTGTATTCGGCCGTTGTTGAAGTCATAATATCCGGCATATTGCTCGGTGGTTTGTACGGCGCCATGGGTATCGGTTTATCTCTAGTGTTCGGTGTTATGAAAACCATCAATCTAGCGCACGGTGATCTAATAGTACTTGCATCCTATATTGCATATTTTATTATGTCAGTGTATGGTATTGATCCAGTGATCGGACTTGCAGTGGTGGTGCCGGTGATGGCGGCGTTAGGGTTCACGCTCGCCTATTGGCCACTTGACAAGCTGACGAAGGTCAGCTCCGAGGCACCGCTTTTGTTCACGTTTGCGCTTTCAATGATACTAGAAAATCTATTTTTACTAATATTCAGTCCGTACTCCCGTGGCCTCACAACGTCATTCTCGCTCAGCTCAATAGCTCTGGGGCCATACTACGTCCCATTCATCTATCTAATGGATTTCATCCTAGGCGTGGTTATGGCTGCGATATTAGCTTGGATTCTCAGCTCAACATATACAGGTTTAGCGATACAGGCTACCTCCCAAAGCAGCACTTTAGCGCAAATGATAGGAATAAACGTTAGATTAGTATATGCAATTGCATTTGTAATAGCCATGGTGATAAACGCAGTAGCCGGTACATTTGTAGGTTTGACGATGCCCTTTACACCTGACGTGGGAGCTATTTACCTAACAATAGCGTTCGGCGTTGTTATAATAGGAGGCCTAGGAAGCGTTCTAGGCACAATGGTGGGCGGCGTTCTGTTGGGATTAATTCAGACACTGTCATCCTATTATCTGGGAACAGGCTGGGGAACTTTCGCCATATATTTCGTGGTTATATTGATAATATATTTGATGCCTCGGGGCATTATGAGGAGAATCCATGGGTGAGATCATGAACATAAATCTTCAAGGCAATAAGCTTCGCATGTTCTATGCGCTGATAATATCAGTAGTCGTACTGGCACTCCTACCGTTCGCGCCCAACTCATACAGCACCATACTGATCCTATATCTTTATTTTGTGTTCTTAGCCATGATGGAGATGTGGAATCTGGTCGCTGGTTACTCAGGGCTAGTTTCATTAGGTCCACAGGCCATGATAGGATTAGCCGCCTATACGCTCGGCGGGCTTTCATTGAGAGCCATTCCTATTCCCTTGGGTATACTTGCAGGAGGAGCCGTTGGAGCAATCATGGGGCTAGTGATGGGATTGCTCTCCCAGCGCATGAAGGGGCTATACTTCGCTATAGGCACGCTAATGATTCCCATGGCGCTTTCGGTGTTCTTCGATAATTATAAGCCGCCGGGTGCGCCAACCAATGAGTGGGGAGGCGCTGGAGTTACTATTCCTGGGGCATCCCTCTACACCCTCAACGACCTCTATTACTTTGCACTAATAGTGGGGCTCGCATCAATAATAATAGTGTACTTAATTATGAACTCAAGGGTGGGCCTAGCATTGATCGCTATGGGAGATAATGAGGTTGCGGCCTCAACTGTTGGCATAAATATCTATAGATCTAAGATATATATTATGATGTTAAGTGGGTTCATGACAGGGATAGCTGGGGGGGTCTACTACCTGTTCACGGGATACGTGTACCCGTTCGATGCATTCAGTATTAGCTGGCTAATGCTGATAATAGTGGGTACTGTGATAGGAGGCATTGGCACCCTGTGGGGGCCGTTGGTAGGCGCAGCGATAAGCACTCTCATGAGACAGTACCTTGCGTCATTTGCAGGGCTCTATCTGTTAATAGAGGGTATAATAGTGGTAGTCATAATACTGACCGTCCCCGAAGGTATCTATGGATATATCGTGAAGAAACGCTCGCCTAGAAGATAGTCTGCTAATAAGTAGCAAGTAAATTTGGAGGAGTAGTCACATCTACCACATTTTTATCAGCCTCTGCCACAATGGGGTCCTCTCCGATAGGCTAAGTAGTCCATCTCTTCTTCAGGATTTTCATTTTGAGCCGGTTCTCCTTGGCATGCGCTGTGCAGGATAATCCCGCTAAGCTAGATTATGGGGCGCATCACCTTAATAGGAACTTAATAGGAATAGGATATCATCTAGGGCTCGGCCCATCCCCCATTCTCCTCATCTCACACGCGTTATCTCCGCGCTCGTGCGCGTGGTATGGAATATACTTCGTCGAGAGAACCGTGCGGGCTACGTCAACTTACTGTTAACGGTGTAATTCAGTCATACACTTTCGACAATCACCTGAAGAATCAAATGACACCAATTCAATAGGCAGTGCAGCCCATACGGCCGCATGGACCCGAAGGTGTTGGAGGAGAGGCGGGGGATAGGATCGCGATCAACCTCCTCCTGAACGGTGGGATACCTAGGAGGAGGTCGCGAAGGCGGTCGGTGTGGCGC
>JBMFVP010000100.1:0-3411 GCA_049965935.1 Thermocladium sp. | reverse complement strand
CACAAGCATGAATCCACGCTTAGAATGGTTTTTATTTCCCATAAGTATGATCCCATATGGTCAGGAGCATTGATTCCAACCATAGCCTCCATTAACCTTGGTGTAATTGATTATTGGCAAGACAATGAAGAAACTAAAGAACATTCTGAAAACTATTAATGCTGGAGAGAAGTAGTATTCCTCATATAACAAGAGATGTGAATTTAAGTAAACGAATAAATGATATTACCTACGCATAAGGGAAATATTTCTCAAGATATATTAATGTCCTTGAGATCAACGGTGCAGCTATGTCCTCATCTAACGATCTGGGGCTACTCCTCAATAAATCACTATCCATAAAGCATGAATTTATCATAACCTAGCGCTATTGATTAGCGGTCATTTAGGAGCGCGGATGCGATCACTTAAATAAGCCATAAGTAAAAGGTTCCTGAGGGACACTTTAATTTTGGCTTATTTTTACTTATTAATCCTTACTCTTGATTACTTGTTGATTAATCAGTTCGGAATTCACATAGCCTAATCCTAATGCCCTATCCTTGCCTACACCATACGTATTAGCCACACTTAATAGAGTCTTCATTAGGCTTGGCTTCTCCGTATATGTTATGTACTCTGCATAGCCGCTAAACGCATTTATCCACCTACCATTGCCCAAATTCAGCCTAATTTGCCTTGCCTTAACATTAACCGTATCAGTGTTAAACAATAAATCCTTTACTAGTTGCTTCAGATCAATGCCATTAATTAGGCCAAGAAATGACTCATTACCATTAATCATATCTACCTTTGAGCCCTCAAGAAGATGAGCAAGAGTTTGCGCCGCCGAGGCCAGGAACCTAGCCGGGCTGGGCCAAGCAATATAGTGCGACCTGAAAGTAAAGATGGTCGGCCAGTACCTAACCCTCCAATGCATAATAGATGCTGCATCAGTACTATGATCCTCATTCAGCGAAACCTCATTAACGATAACCCTAACCGTGCTTAGAACCTCACCGCTGAGCAGGGTAATACTGGGTTTAGCAAAGGCATCAATAATCCTACCACAATCAACTTCATTACAAAAGAAGGAAGCTCTAAACCTATAGGGGAAACCAGGCGAAAAACCATTAACAATCCTACTCCTTAAATCAAAGACAGGGGAAACAATGAACGGCTTAGAAGAAGCATGAGAAACCCGATAACCAACATCCTCAAGAACCTCGCTAACAACACGATTAACAAAACGACCAACCCAAGAGTTAAACACAACTGAATGATCCACGGTGAATGTTATGCTTATGTCTGTCCCGATCATTATCGATCCATTTTCCTATTATTTTTTGCTATTCTTCCATCAGCTTCATTTAATAATCCTGTCAATGCCATCACTGAAGCCACTTCTCCATTGAAAATAACACTATTTAAATAATTGATTAAGTCTTCTTCCGGTGGCGCTACCGGTAAATAACCATTTCTTCTTATGTTATCTAATAGAAAACGTAGTAGTTCCTTTGCAGATACCGTACTTACTTGCTTTTCTCCTTCTATAAGCACGCTTTCTAACGCTGATTTACATGGTTCATAAAGCGTAATAATTATGAATCCATCGCTCTTATCTAGAAATTCCTTGCTTGATTCAATGACTTTTCTCACATTAATCTTTTGAGCATAATGATGCAAGATTATCGGTTGAATCAATAGCTTTTTTAGTGCATCTTTTCCATTTTCCATTGTAAAAAACGCATTTATTGCGGAAGCTGAGAGATACTCATGGTTGCTAAAACCATTTTCTGGCTTCTCTTGGTATCTATGGCTTGCTTTCCCAATATCATGAAGAAGACCAGTCAGATAAGCAATATCTCTAATAACATCTGTGTCTATGCTTAGCAACCTGCTTATTTTATGAGTTACTGGGTTAATTAGGGGATGCTTAAGTATGTAACTAGCCACACTTAATAAGTGCTCATTTAATGGCTCAGGTTTTTCCTTAATTTTATTCTCAGATGGATAGTATGCCCAGCACATATCAAATACCTCTATAGCAACTTGGCTTAATTATAACAAGAGGGGATGCTTTAAATTCTTTTACGAAAGACCTAAAGGCTTTTTGCCGATACAGATCTGACTTTACTAACCCACTCCAGTCAAAGTTCTTACTTATGGATACTGTGTCATTATAGATATCGACATAGCCAATTGCTTCAATGCATGTAGCTAGGTCTGGCAAATTATCTAAATCTATTGTGTATGAGTCTAGAAGCACGTCCTTAATATTAGCATTCTTAACATCATCGACACCCCTAACATATACCTCAATTAAAGCGTCCCTAACTAGGCTATAATTGTTTTTACTAAATATTGAATCAACAATGTCTTGCTGCACATAACCTCTAGCAAGCTGATGCAGATTTTGTTCATGAATATAATCAATATCAATTTCTTCACTTGCAAACTTATCGAGTAGATTTGTATAGCTTATAAATCCATCGGAATCATAAGGCAACCTCCAATATATCTTATCATGGTACTTCCTGAGAAACTTGCATAGTTCAAGGTTAGAATTCTCATTGCAAATAAGCAATAATTCGCCTTCGCACTTATCATGTTTGCCATATCTACATACGCGGCCAATCCTTTGAATAAGACTTGCGGCATTTATTGGCACGGTGATTAATGCATCAAATGACTTATCAACGCCAGCCTCGATAGCTCTAGTCCCTACAAGCACTTTATACTGATCTAGGTTATTCATCACTTGATTTCTATCTCTCCTGGTAAGCCTGCCGTGTATTATCCCAACATTTATGCCTTTATCTAGCAATTCTTTGTATAGATTTATCACTTTTTCAATATCATCAATTATAATAAGTACTTTCTTATCACTCTTGATAAGCCCAATAGTTTCGTTCACAATCTCCGCCTCATTAATAAAGCGTAGCTTATACCTATGCTTTCCAATAGTATTTTCAAAATCATCATCATGAACAAGGATTTTATCATTGTATTCCTCATCCCTGGAACCTAGCTTTATGAAGATTGTATCATTAATTTTTCCTTTTATTTGGCGTCTTATGGGTTCTGTTAGGGTAGCACTAAGTATTATGATTGGATTGCCCATTTTGTTGAGTATTTCAAGACTCGTCAAGAAACTTGTCCACATAATCTTTTCACTAATAAATAAATGCGCTTCATCATATATAATACCAGATGTGAAGATTCTTGCGAATGGTATATAGTAATGCCTTTTCTCTTTAAATATCTCAGTTATAGGTATCTTAAACATATTATGCATAAAAGAATCAAGCGTCGTTATGTTATATTTAGCATCAAAGAGCGGTTTCTTCGCAACCTCTTTACCATTAATTGTGATGCTGAATAAGCCTGCTTGATATGCAACATCACCAAGTTCATTAGAGAATCTCTTTG
>JBMFVP010000099.1:0-3427 GCA_049965935.1 Thermocladium sp. | reverse complement strand
CTCGTTGGCTTTATGTAGCCGAACTTATTAATCGCCTCATGCCCCTCAAGTATTGCTTCATCGACGAAATCCCCCAATCTCTTTGCCCCTATTATAGCATTAACCAGTATGCCATTACATGGCTCGATATCGCCAAGAAATGCCGCCTCCTTCATTAAGTGCTCATGCCCAGTGTGAGGCACATTTCTCGTCTGGTGGGCAATTACTGTACGCCACCCTCTCTTTATGAATTCTTGCCGAGACCTGCTTGGCGGGTACCAGAACCTATCATACGGCACTCGTAGACGCGGTTCATTTATTATATGCACCTTGCCCCCTATAGCTGTTCCAGTCATATTGGCATAAATGCTCCAACCAGGGTGCTTCTCATCGAATTGCCTCTTAACTACCTCGGGATTCTTGTCCGGCGTTCCAAAAGTCCTATTGGCTAGATCCTTGGGGTCAAAAGTCCAGATCTCGTCTATATCTATTACCGCAAATGGTTTACCCTTCAGGTTGAGGAGGAGCCTATCGCCCTCCTTCACCCCTAACCTATTTAGATCAATTGGGTCTATATCGAATATTATCGGGAATGGGAATATCCATCCACTGAGCAGCCTCCTCTCCCTTAACACGCTCTCAGCTTCATTCCTGGTCATGAATCCATCAAGGGGACTAAAGAAGCCATAAGCTATTGACATGACCTCCCTATATGCGTTACGTATTGGTACCCCAGTTCTACGGTCAATTGTCGGCCTTATATCGTATGAGGGGCAGCCGGCGGCCATCTTAGCGCCCTCCTCCCTATCGACAACTGCATCGATTAATTTGCCGCCATGGGGAGGTGGAGCACTTAATTTCAGGCTCACGTCCATCACCTCACTATATCTATGACAGGGACGGTCCAGAGGGACCACTCCCCGGTCTTGGCATTATAGCGGGAATTCACGAATACCCTCCAATGATCATCATCAATGGCGGGGTAATCCGATCTAGTGTAGTACCCAGGCCACCTAGTTTCCTTCCTGTAAAGCATGTGTCTGATAATGGCTTCAGCGGTGAGTATCCTGTGCCAAAGCTCCCATGTCCTCAGCAATTGATGGTAATCCTCGGCAACCGCGTACTGGTTAAAGTCCTCCTTTAAGTACGAGAGCAATTGTAGCCCTCTACTCAGTAATTCCTCATTAGTGGTGTACCAGGAACCCCAGCCGGCCGCATATTCATCCATTAATTTCTGCAGCCTACTTAATCCGTGCCGGTACCACATCATATTGGGCGCAACGGTGCCGGCGGTTACCATGTTCCTGCCTTCCTGGAACCTATGGAGCGGGCCATAGATCCTATCTCTCAAGTTATTTACGTGATCCTTATCTATGGAGGGCCTATAATCACTGTGATCCAAGATGTACTTAACGGCGGCCTTTGCGGCTATCCTGCCCTCAGTGAATGAGCCTGAGGAGAATTTATGTGGAGAAGCCCCACACGCGTCTCCAGCCACGAAGAGACCATCAATAGTCGTCATCCTATTATAGCCCCAATTATATTGATGCCCCCCATCATCAGGTCCATCTATTTTCTGGGGAGCTATATCATTTGGTCCGCTCGCCCATGCTCCATTCTCCGTGGCATGGGATCCCATCGCATATGGTTCGGATGGAAGGATCTCGGATGGTTGCTTCATTGGGTCAATATTTTGCCCAGCCCACACGAGCGCTTGGCTTATGGTCATGTCAAGGAAATCCTCCCACCCCACCTCCTCATTATCCGGCGTCAGCACTTTCTCGGTGTGCATATATATTGGGCCCCTCCCGGCCCTCAGCTCCATTAGGCTAGCGAGAACCCTTAGGTTAGTTGGTGTGGGCACAGCATCAGCGTAGTTCCCCTTCCCATTATAGAGCCGCCGTATCTCGTCCTTATGAAGCTCAAACGAGTCTTGGCCCAATGCATTGGTTTGCTTAGCCTTTAAGAGGAGCTGCCAAGCCCCAACGGGTCCATACCCATCCTTATATCGAGGCACGCTGAACCTGGCCTCCATCATGGTCATGACGGCCCCAGCCTCTATTAGTAATCCATAGGCGCTCCCGCTCGCCCAGGGCGGGTACCATGTTCTGCCCCTCCCTTCATCGGTTGATCTTGGCCTATATATGTGGGACCCTCCGCCCGCCGCAACTATGACCGCCTTTGATCTAAATATGTAGAAGGTTCCATCCCTGACATTGAAACCAACGGCTCCAGCTACCCTGTTTCCATTATTCGCATCCATCAATAAGTGAGTCACCATTACCCTATTGATGACTTCGGTAGCGGCCTTCTGAGCGGCCTCGGCAACTATGGCCTTATAGGACTCTCCATTGATCATTACTTGCCATTTTCCCTCCCGCACGTAGCACCCCGTCTTGTCGTTTCGCCATATGGGGAGGCCCCACTCATCAAATAGGTGAACAGTGGAATCCACGTGCCGCGCCACGTCATAGACTAAGTCATCCCTCACTACTCCCATTAAGTCCGTCTTAACGTACTTGACGAAGTCCTCCGGAGTATTTTCCTTGCACTTCATGCCAAGGTAAGTATTGATTGCCGAGAGACCCATTGCGACTGCTCCGCTCCTATTTATGTTGGCTTTTTCCACCACCAATATGCTGCAATTGCGGCACCAGTACCGTGCCTCCCAAGCCGCCCCGGTTCCAGCCATTCCGCCTCCTATTATCAATATGTCGGAATCGATTTGCCTAGTCCTCATGAGCTATCACCTCCCTCGGTCTAGGTAGTTCAGGAACGTAGAGTTTCTCGGGCTCCACTGATAAGTACTCGCTCATTAACTTGCCTCTATCTGGTTCGGCGTATGCCTGCGGCGGCTTTATTGATCCCCATGGAGTAGTCCGTATTGGGAAAACGAATTCCTTCACGGTTCCATTCCTATACTTAATCCTCCAGTAAACCTTGTTCCTCTCCTCATCGCGTAGCACGGATATGCCGTGCCCCATTGGAACAAAGTCGGCATAGCTCCTCACATCCATGGCGTATCTATGACACACCTTAACACAGTTAAGGCATTCCCAACACATGTCGGGCTCGGCATTATATGCCTTTCTGGTCTTAGGATCGAAATGCATTATGTCGCTTGGGCATATATCGACGCAATCACCGCAGCCCACGCACCTCGATGAGTAGACAAATGTCGGCACCAGAATCACCTCTCCACTCTCGCCTTAGGCATGGGGAGGCGCGGCTCCTTCCCGCTTCTTCTCCCCATCCTCTCATATATGGCCCAAATGGGTTGATACAGGGCGTGGGAGAACTTGGTGAACGGCATCGTAATGAAGAGGCTCGCCACGAAGATCATGTGGATCCAGAAAGCAGCAGCCAGCGACTGTTGCCACAGTATCTCCGCCACTTCTAGGATGAATCCCGTAATCACGGTGAGCGTCAACAACGCCAGGAACCAATC
>JBMFVP010000098.1:0-3581 GCA_049965935.1 Thermocladium sp. | reverse complement strand
CTTGCACCTAAAAATGTTTCTACAAAGGGGGCTATCCATCCCCGCCCTAAAGGGCGAGGTTTGTTGTTTGTTTTATCATATAGTGGGGCAAAATTAAAAAGGGCAATGCTGATTCGGGAATTACATGGGCCCGTGGTCTAGCGGCTAGGACGTTCGCCTTACGCGCGAGAGGTCCCGGGTTCAAATCCCGGCGGGCCCACTTTTACCCGTTAGGGGCTACGGTTCCATACTTTAGCAATTAATAAAAATCCGAGACGCTTATTGACTCATGGGCTTCATAGACGCGCATACCCACTTGGTTTTTCCTAGACTAATAGGCAGCGATGTGGAGAGGATTAAGTCAGAGTTAAGGGATGGTTTTAAAGCAATAGATTATGAAAACGTCAAGGATGTAGTTAAATTAATGGATGAGTTAGGCATGGATTATGTGGTAATAATGGCTTATCCAGCATCAATATATGGCGATGCAAGCGATCTCCCCCTTAGAGTTATAAATGTGGTTAAGGAATATGCGGATAGATTCGCCGTATTTGGGGGCCTTGATTTCCAGAGAATTAATGGTAAACAGGAAGCGCTGGATTCACTTGAGAGGCAGTATGAGGCTGGGATAAGTGGGATAAAGCTTCATCCAGTGCATCAATGGGTGAAGCCAAATGCCTATAGGGAAGAGGAAGGAAGAATAATGGTTCTAGAGACCTTATATGAGTTCGCGGTAGACAATGGGTTGCCAGTCACTATTCACACGGGCACAAGCGCATTCTCGCCGGCTAGGAATAAGTATGGGGATCCAATATTCATAGATGATGTTGCGGTGGACTTCCCGAGGCTACAATTAATTATGGCGCATGCGGGCAGACCCATATGGATGCAGACCGCTTTTCAACTAGCCAGAATAAGAAGCAATATATATCTAGAGTTATCCGGCATACCGCCCAAGAGGTTGCTCTCCTATCTTCCTCGAATAGATGAATTAAGCAATAAATCGATTTATGGAAGCGACATAGGAAGCCCTGGAGTGAAGGGACTTAAGGAGAACCTCGAGGAATTCCTCTCCATAGACTTACCCAAGAACTCATTGGAGGCAATTACCTCGATAAATGCCAAACGATTAATTAGAACATTATCAGCAATGCACTGATCTATTCCTCGCCTTGATAGGCGAAGCGCTTTGGGACCCTAGTTGCCTTTATGGATTATTCATTCTCTTCACTAGCATTAATGGGAGGCACGCCCATTTCCCTTGATGGCCAGCGAAACAAAATAGAAACATTCAAAACCACCCTTAAATCCCTATAAGAGGCATGGTTGCCTTTCTCATTTTTATATATAATATCATTTTACCTTACCAATAATTTATTATAATACATCCTGTGAAAAAGCATTATCATTGAACGACCCCGCGGCTCGTCCTTCAAGCATCACCGTGTAGGGGGGACACCCCCGCTCTGCCTGAATCCCAACGAGCCGACTAATTCCGTACATTGACTTTAACCTTAAAAACATTTCGTTGAAAAGAATCAACTCACTCCTAAGGAGGGGGTAAAAAATAAAAACGCCTATGCTTGATCGAGGCAAGGCCCCGGTAGCTTAGACTGGGTGAGCACCCGGCTGAAGACCGGGGGGTCCTGGGTTCAAATCCCAGCCGGGGCATCATGTTTGCTCAGCATCAGTATTGTTCTAACCAACTCCGCGTGACTCCACGTGAGGGGGGCGACGCTGATTGGTTTACCGGAACCATCTACTTGCTCTGGCAGAAGACCGGCCTTAGTTGCCTTTGATGCAGCCCACTTAATGAGCTGACGAGCTTGATCCATGTTACCGATCAATATGTTCCATTGAGCCAACCATAATGTTGTTATTATCCAGGGATTGCCAGGACCATTAACTGCTCTCTGGTATTGGTCCCCCACGTATCTCGCTAATCCGCCTATGCCGTTAACCCAAAGCTTCTCCTCAATCGCCTTAACCGTGTTTATCATTAAAGGATCGCTGGGGTCAATAACTCCCAGAATTGCTAGGCCCAATACGCTGGAGTCTAATTCCTCGTCTGGAATAAGCTTGCCTTCTCTTGATGTGAATCCGCGAATGTATAGCCCGTGATCCTTCATTAAATCCCTATAATTATTTATTATGGAGTCCGCCATTGATCCGTATTCTTGCTTCTTATCCTCCTCCCCGAATAGGTCGGCGAAGCGAGATGCAGCCCGTAGCCCAGCCACCACTGATGCAACAGTCCATGAATAGACCCCACATCGTTCTTCCCACAAGTCATGCGATGGCAAGGGAAGCCCATCCCTTACGTATTTAACCATGAAGTCGCCCGCCGCTTTAACGAGCGGCTTATAGAAGTCCTTTACAAAATCCATATCCTTATATCTCATATAGTGCCTCCACAACGCATACACAACAAGAGCTGTCTCATCCTCCTGTATGGGAAGCGAGCCGCACTTGGTCGCCCATGAATGCCATGTGGATCCCCATCTCCCATCTGCCTTATATCTATGAAACATGTAACCATTCCTAATCGTGGATAATGCGAACTCATAGTATCGCCGCGTCACGTCGCCATACCCAGCATCATCTAGAGCTATCGCGGTTAAGGCGGCATCCCTGTGCCACACGTATGCATACGTATCTCTAGTGAAGTACCTAAGTACGTGTGCGTCTCCACTAGCTATTATGCTGCCGTTCCAATTAACGTGAGTCATAATGGTTAATACTCCCCTCTTATATGAAGCCAGTAAGTCGCTTGGAATCATGGAGAGAAGGCCCGGCTCCTTGTTGCTGAACGCCCGCCAGTAATCCAGGTTCCGCTTAAGTAATTTATCTGGACCCCTTTCCTTAACGAATTTAGTTAGCTTCTCCAGGTCGCTATATGATTGGCCAGCGATTAGCCAGTAATGAATGGTATCGCCCCCAGCGGCGTCCACGGCCATTGCAGAATCAACTGATCCCTGCGCCACAGCATTGCCGCTTAGCTCACCATCCTCGCAGTCCCGCCAAGTTCCCTCTAATCCAGCACCCCTATACCCCACGGCATATTGAGTTATCCCTTTATCTGTAGATGCAGCAAACCACCTATCATCCTTATAATGAATAATGGAGGATAATTCTGGGTCATAGAGGGCGGTGTCGCCTACATCATTCTCCTTTATGGTGAAGTCATGGGTGAAGAACAAGCGGACCCTGCCTTCGCCCTTTATTTTGATGCGCCTAATTAGGATCGGCACAACGAAGTCCACTGCATCATTTATCTCCAGTTGAATTCCACGCGCATTAACAGTTACGGAGCTTACTAACGTATCATCAATGTATGACATGGATGGGGAAGAATCGTGAAGCCACGTGAAACCATCCCGCCAAATTCCTACCCGGAAGTATTGCTGAAGCGAGTGATTCTCTTTCCCCATTAATGGATAATAGATTTCCCTCATGAAGTACTTCTCATCGAAGAACACGCTTAACTTGCCATTGCTTAAAACCAAGTGCCTAACCATACGTTAAATTATGCTTAGAATTAATTAATTTTCTGGCAATCCTCCCCGTTCCTAGAAAGTAGCCCAGGTATAGAGGAATCGTAG
>JBMFVP010000097.1:0-3629 GCA_049965935.1 Thermocladium sp. | reverse complement strand
CGGGGTAACCCCGTCGCAGTTTCCTGCATTGCGGAGGTTTCGCGCCTGCTGCACCCCATAGGGCCTGGGCCCTTGTCTCAGTGCCCATCTCGGGGCTCCCGCTCTCACGGCCCCCATCCGTCTTCGGCTTGGTGGGCCGTTACCCCACCAACAACCATGATGGACCGCAGCCCCATCCTAGGGCGGAGCCGCGCCGGGTGCCGGACGCGGTTCTTTTCGGGGAGGAAGCTTTCCAGCTTCTCTCTCCTATGGGGAATTAGCCCCAGTTTCCCGGGGTTATTCCCCTCCCTAGGGTAGGTTGGCCACGTGTTACTGAGCCGTCCGCCATGCCCTGGCGGATCCCCAAGACATCCGACTCGCATGGCTAAGCCTCACCCCGATAGCGGTCGGGTCCGGCAGGATCAACCGGTTTCTGGGGATGGCCGCTCAAGGCCGCCCCAGGGGATGGGATGGGTCCAGGCCTCTCCTTCGTCGCCGGTGGTTGGATGAATCACCCCCTAACCTTCGTCCCAGGCTATCCCCGGGGCGGTGTTAGGGGGCTCACTTGTAAACGCCTCGAGAAAAAACTTACTCAATAGCATTTATAAGTTTTACCTCAGCCCTGGCGCCAGGGTTGTTTTGGGTATTATCTCCTTAATATCCTTAACTCTTCCGTATCCCCTCGTTGAGTATGCGAAGAGGGTTCCTCCATAGCTCCTCCTCTCGATTAATTAACTCGAATAGGTTCTTGGCCTTAAGTATATTCTCGAAGCCCGTGGGGGCCTCATCTATGCCCAGCATATCGGTGCCTAGAGCAACGTGGCTCCACCCAAAGCTTTCCCCAATATACTTGAGATTATCCATGATGCCCTGCATGGTTGGCGATGGAAGCGTGTCACGAATAGCGGTGACCCCGATCACCCCATTGGTCTTAATGATGGCCTCGATCTCTTCGTCATCTAAGTTACGCTTATGACGCTTCAATGCCGATGCATTAGCATGGGAGGCAATGATTGGTTTCCGTGATATAGATGCGACGTCAAGCACGGTCTGCTTACTTGCATGCGCCACATCAATTATTATTCCTAATTCATCGGCTAGCTTAACTAATTCCTCGCCGTTACTAGTTAGACCGTAATCCTTCTTCGTCATGCATGACGCGGCGAAGCGGTTATCCTCGTTCCAAGTTAGGCCAATAACCCTAATGCCAAGCTCCTTAAGAATATATAAATCATTAATGTCCCCCAACACATCAGCGCCCTCTAATGAGAGCACTAGGTTAACGCCAGGCCTTAAATCATTGATTCCCCTAACTATGCTTGCTAGCCCGGCTTTTTCGAGGTCTAGATAAAATTTTGCCTGCTCCATTAGGAGCCCCCGCAGAGCTATGTAGCTTTTCCCAGCAACTTTCCTCATCTCTATTCGAGGAAAAATGGCGGCGAACACGATCGATTCATCGAAGGCCCGTAGCATTGATATGCTTGACTGATAATTGCCGTTAATTACGTCGATCTTCATCGATGCATAGGCCAAGTCCTCATGGAGATCAGCTAATCGCATGCCATTATAGGGGGATGCTCCTAATAAAAGGAATACGCAATGTTTTTAAAAAACGAGGTCATTGAACAGCATGGCCGGCATCAATTCTATTTTTATTGCGAAGGGGACAAGAACCTTCGTATCCGGAATGATGAGCGTATTGACGCCAATATACTTGGCCAAGCTAGGATACCCACCTCAATTAGTTGGTCTCGGCATTTTCTTCATTGTGATAAGCAACGTTGCATCGAATATTCTCTTGA
Organism: Thermocladium sp.; assembly: GCA_049965935.1. GTDB lineage: Archaea > Thermoproteota > Thermoprotei > Thermoproteales > Thermocladiaceae > Thermocladium. The sequence continues at coordinate 1,848 of JBMFVP010000097.1, read as the reverse complement.
CGTGGTATGGCAACTTAATTGGTAGGAAAAGAATATTGATAATATTCAGTTCATTAATGACTGTATCAGGCGTGATCTTATTCATGAATGAATCTTTCCCGGCAATAGCGGCAGCGCTGTTGATGAGCAACATAAGCACAACGGGCACTGAGGCGGGGCCATTTCAATCAATAGAGACTGGCGTGATCCCGAGACTCTCGAGTGGAGTTGGGCGGGCCTTGGGCATCTATAACTTCATAGGCTACTCGGCTGCCTCAATAGGCGCGTTGATGGCTTCGCTTCCATCATATCTCGGCAATTCATTGACGGCAATCAAAGCCATGTACCTCATATATGCAGCCGTGGGCGTGATTCTAGCATCAATATATGTATCTATGAACAACTTGGAGGCAAGCAGTAAATCCAGTGGGATTAAGCATATTTCGGGAGGGGCTAGGCTAGATATAGGGAAATTATCAATCCTATTTGCAATAGATGCATTCGGGGGCGGGCTTGTATCCCAGTCCGTCGTATCGTACTGGTTCTATGCTAGGTATGGTGCATCACTTAAGGAGTTAGGCATAATTTTTCTCCTAGTTAATGTAGTGACCGCCCTATCAATAATTGCGGCGCCCCTAATTGCTGAGCGGCTTGGCAATTTGAGGACAATGGTATATACACACATAGTGTCCAGCGTATTCCTAATATTGGTGCCCCTCGCCGGCACCTTATTGGGGAGCCTACTCTTTCTGCTGCTGAGGCAAAGCACGTCGCAAATGGATGTGCCGACTAGACAGGCATTCATGGCTCAAATATTCACTGATGAGGAGAGAGTGACCGCTATGGCCATCACCAATACTGCCAGAAGCCTTGCCACGCTGCCGGGAGCACCCATCGCAGGCATCGCGATTGGCATTGGCTTGCTTCAATTACCATTTCTATTAGGAGGCTCATCAAAAATTACATACGATGCCGCAATATACTTCTCATATAGAACTAGAGTGAAGTGATATCACATAGGAGACTTCATTAATCCTGGTTTTGCTTGGCGATTGCAGTTCAGTAAATAAAAATATATTTATCGCGGGCGAAATTCATGATTAATTGCTTCAATGCATGGGGATCCCTAGTGGGTAAGCTGCACTCATTATATGCACACACATATGCCGCAGTGTTCCCGGTCCTCATCATTGCACTCACGGATTCATCCCTAATCAAGTCGCTGATGGAATCGCCCGGTATTGGAATAACTAGTTTACCCGGCCTGAAGACGCTTAGGGCCGCTTCGTGCAGCGTCCTAAACAGCGCCTCATCATCGCCGACTATGACTATCTTGGGGGGCTCAAGGAAGTGATTCTCCAGTGCAATAAAGTATGAAGCAGCATATGGACCGAGGCGAAGCGCGGCTCCATGCATTGCGCGTATTGATTTCTCCGCATCGCTGCTGGGGCTGCCCTTGATTATCCTTGAGAGAGTATCCAATGCAATTATGGCCACTGCGCCGGGGCTCCAATTGGGGGAATCACCAAGCGGACTCACCTGAATTGGGATCAAGTCCGAATCATTAGTTATGGGAACATAGTGAAGGGATCCCATATCGTCCAGGAATTCCCTAATTCCTCTTCCACAAGTAATGGCTGATTCAAGATATCTTCGATTACCTGTGTGCTGGAATGCCGCCAATAAGGCTAATAATGAGTAGGCTTGATCATCTAGGTACCCAGGCCCTAGACGATTGCCATTCCTCTCTCCTCTGCTGGCCACTTCGCCAACGATGAGCCGGGACGCCAAGAAATCAACTGCCTTAAGGGCTCGATCAATTGCCGTGATTCCAACGTAATCGCTTGCTGTTAAGCCGGCTATCGCTGC
>JBMFVP010000096.1:0-3795 GCA_049965935.1 Thermocladium sp. | reverse complement strand
CTACACAGGAGCCGCGCGTTAGGGCTATGCCGGCCGCTAGGCGATTAGCTAGGGAGCTCGGCATTGACTTAAGCAGCATAAAGGGAACCGGGCCGGGGGGGCAGCGTCGGAGAGCGATTTCAAGGCTATGGAGGATGAGATAGATGAGAGGATAAGGAACGCCATAAAGACCGCCGAGGCGAATCCGCCGCCGGCGCCCAGGGAATTGGTGAGCGATGTGTACTCGTTCACTCCCTGGAACCTGGAGGAGGAGTTCAAGGAAATTGCGGGGAGTGGGGTGATGGAGTGATGCCTCAATTACCGATGGCGCGTGCGTTGAATGCTGCAATAAGGGAGGAAATGAGGCGCGACGACGGCGTCGTGGTGCTGGGGGAGGATGTTGGGAAGAAGGGCGGCGTTTTCCTGGTCACCGAGGGATTGCTAGAGGAGTTCGGGCCCGATAGGGTAATGGATACGCCCCTCAGCGAGTCAGGTATAATTGGCTTCGCCATGGGGCTCGCCATGGCTGGCCTCAAACCAATAGCGGAGATACAGTTCGTGGACTTCATATACCAGGGATTCGAGGAACTAATTAATCACGTGGCTAAGTTGAGGTATAGGTCGGGCGGTGAATTCACGTCGCCCCTCGTTGTGCGGACCCCCTATGGGCCTGGGGTGAAGGTGGGGCTCTACCACTCGCAGGCACCGGAGTCCTACTTCATACACACGCCTGGATTAATCGTGGTGGTTCCATCATCGCCATACAACGCTAAGGGCCTCCTCAAGGCCGCCGTGAGGAGCCAGGACCCCGTCATTTTCCTGGAGCCCAAGAGGATTTACTGGTCGCCCAAGGAGGAGGTGCCGGATGAGGATTACATTGTTCAGCTTGGGAAGGGGCGGGTAGTGAGGGAGGGGCGCGACGTCACGCTGGTCACCTATGGCGCAACAGTTCACGATGCAGTGAAGGCAGCTGAGGAGTCAACCGACGTCGCCGACGTGGAGGTACTTGATTTATTGACCCTGTGGCCCCTGGACCTGGATCTAATAATTTCCTCCGTTAGGAAGACGGGTAGGCTGGTCATAGTACATGAGGCTCCCAGAACACTGGGCCTGGGGTCGGAGATAGCTGCACTGATTGCAGAGAAGGCCATGGAGTACCTAGTAGCCCCAATAATCAGGGTAACTGGCCCCGACGTGCCGACCGCCCCCATTTCCCTGGAGGACATTTACATGCCTACCCCCGCCAGGATAAGGAGCGGAATAATGAGGAGCATGAAGTTTTAATAAAGGGTTTGCAGGGGCTTCATTCCTGGGCGTTATCATTGCCTGGCTGAATTATTACGGCTGTGCCGTACGCGATTATCTCATCCATGTACTCCCCAACGGCATTGCTGTCCAGCCTAAAGCTTATCACTGCATTTGCGCCGAGGCTCTTGGCGTGCTGTATCATTCTATCTATTGCCTGCTTCCTGGCCTGCTCCGCCATTTCGGTGAACTCAATTATCTCGCCGCCGGCCAATGATCGTAGCCCCGCCAGGAATCTCCCGCCTATTCCCCTGGATCTAACGGTTATTCCTAGGGCTATGCCCACTACCTTAACTGTCTTGAATCCAGGAATATAGGGGGAAGTTGCTACTAGCACATCGCCTTCATTAATCGCCATTATTGCTCCCCATGATTAATGTTTTTAAGTTTTGAGGGCCCTAAGCTCATCGAGTTGATGGGCAAGCCTGAAGTCCAGTTCAGTTAATCCGCCGGCGTCGTGAGTGGTTAGCTCTATGTGGACCTTATTATAATTGATGCATATGTCCGGGTGATGATTAATGGAATCTGCTATCGGCTGTATGCTTCTCACGTACTCAACGGCCTCCCTGAAGTCCTTAAAGGTGTACTCCTTGACCAATTTATCCCCCTGAACCGCCCATCCCTCTAGATTACGTGCCCTGTTTAGAACCTCATCCCTGGATAATTTACTCATGAACCTAGTCGCGTCGGCTTTAATTTATATGTTTACTTAATTACCGCCCTTCCTGCGCACCGCTTCATGACGCTTGCGGGATTCCCGCTCATTCTGCTTCTTCCTCCACTTATGCACGTGAGTCTCCCGAAGGCCAATTGAGCGCAGCCCCCGAGAGCGGCGGCCAGCCGGAGTTAAGCCCCTGAATACCTTTCCACTGCTTTCCTTTGCCCTAATCATAATTGCGAGGGCCGGCTTAGCGGCATTGCCCTGCTTCACCTTCTCCAAGTACTCCCGAAGCGCCTTTATATTCCACTCATAAGAGGTCTTCCTCCTAGGATCAACCACTATGCCGATCAACCTAGCATCACCCGGCGACAAACCAACGGCCTTTATTTCCTGGAGAGAGAAACCGCGGCCGCGCCTAATGCCATTTCCTCCCCTACCCCCAAGCAACTTGGGCGACTTAACCAAGGGCCTTGGCGAATCCACATCACTAGCCATACACCGATCGATGCAAAGCCCCATTTAAAAATCTTCCCATACAATCCCCACCAGACCCCATGAAAATACATACCATTAAAATCAGGGAGACCTAAGATGAAAACACAATCATGAAGTAACTCAGTCATTTATGGCCAGGATAAGCCTTTAGACGCTTATATACGCCATGTTCTTGCTCCCCTGATCGATTTTTAGTGGCGGAACCCCACAATTCAAGCGAATAAAGTAACCACACAGGAGGAGACCGCACAGGATTCCCGGAAAGCCCCACCCTAACAAACAATGAAGAATTCAGATACACTAACTTCAATCCCAGTTAAAGCAAATCACTATTCTCTGAAGTGGGTGATCATACATTTTCTATTTTGTCTTGGGAAATTTTTTCATGCTTTTCCGCGTCTCGCAGGGTTTTCCCAAGGTCTGGGAAGGAGAGTTCCTTGGGAAAAAACAAAAGCGCAATACTTAAATATAAAGCAAGTATATAAGTTTTCAGTAGAATCTACAAAAGAATTGAAACCCACCCTAGAGGCAATGGATTGAGGAATCGCGGGGGTAGAATCTACAAAAGAATTGAAACATTGAATAGATGGATACGGGTAATCCTTGCGTGGACTCCAACATGTAGAATCTACAAAAGAATTGAAACCTGATTCTATGTTAGTCATTCCTATTTTAAAAAGTGGTCCCGTAGAATCTACAAAAGAATTGAAACCCTCCCCCCGGGTCACTATCAGCGCGGCCCTCCCCGCGTGTAGAATCTACAAAAGAATTGAAACCATTACAATCGATTGAGGTTAGGATATGATACTTTTCACTGTAGAATCTACAAAAGAATTGAAACGATTAGTCGCGGTATGTACATATGATAATATAAATTGCCGGTAGAATTTACAAAAGAATTGAAACATTTTCCACGGATTGGTTTGGGGTTTGGTTTGTTTTCATGTAGAATCTACAAAAGAATTGAAACTTAGTTTCGGTTTCGTGATCGTGATTATTTTTTTCTCGTTGTAGAATCTACAAAAGAATTGAAACCCCCCACTAATCTTGCGGTGGCGGGGTGACTGATATGTAGAATCTACAAAAGAATTGAAACTGCTGACATTATCCTCTTCTGCCTCCTCTTCCTGCTCCTCGTAGAATCTACAAAAGAATTGAAACATAACTTGACTAACGCCAATAGTGTTATTAAACACGAGTAGAATCTACAAAAGAATTGAAACAGCGTTAACACTGATGGAGTTATGTGCGGATGAATGTCTCGTAGAATCTACAAAAGAATTGAAACAAGAATTCTAATGACGCATCCAACACGACTTCATTATCTCGTAGAATCTACAAAAGAATTGAAACTT
>JBMFVP010000095.1:0-3798 GCA_049965935.1 Thermocladium sp. | reverse complement strand
GCCATGTTCACCATGTTCTCAAGAGAAGTGGCATCCTCAATAGCGTCGATAATTGGGTTAAGCGAGGATCAAGTGCTTAATAAATTGAAGAAAATAATTTCAAGAAAGATTAAATACCTAGAGGCCATTGAGGAGGTGGAAGGCAATGCAGAGCAGCAACAGCAGGGCGAAGCCTAGATCTGAGGTCCTCAAGGTAATGGAGAGCCTCGCGCAGGAGCTATATGCCCAGATAGAGAGAGGCGAGGAGCCCGTCCTGGAAATACCATCAAGAACTCTGAGCAATACGGTGTGGGATCCCAAAAGGCGAATAGTTGTCCTAGGACCTGAGAAGTTGAAGAGACGATTATTGGATATGAAGGAGTCCAAGAGATTCATGCAAACCATCCTGATGCTTAAGTTGATAGTGTCATCCATTCGAGAAGGAGTTTACCCCACGATAAGGGATCTGTACTATAATGGAAAGCACACAATAACTTTCAGGGTACCCAACGTGGGCTCAATTAGGGAGAACACGTGGGATGATCAAGCCGAGTCCAATGCAGCAATAGAGGACTTAGAGGTTGGATTAAACGTGCTTAGAGAGGAAATGGGGCTCTCCGCCGACGTTAAGGGCAAGGTGGTCGGTCCGATAATTGTTCGGTCGAAGGGGTTCGAGATAGATGCCACCAAGATGGGGGACACGGCGCTAGGTCTCCCCCCTAATCCCGATGAGCTTGATATAGTTAAGATAGATGCGTCATATGTCCTGGTGGTGGAGAAGGATGCAATATTTCAGAGACTTAATAGGGAAGGCTTCTGGAATAGGGAGAACGCCATATTAATAACCGCTAGGGGAATGCCGGATAGAGCCACCAGGAAATTCGTGAGGAGACTGAACGAGGATTATAAACTGCCCATCTACGTATTGACCGATAGCGACCCATATGGTTACTATATCTACTCCGTGTATAAATCAGGCTCCATAAAGCTTAGCTATGAGTCGGAGAGACTGGCGACGCCTAATGCTAAATTCATCGGCGTAACCACTTCAGATATAATTAATTACAAGATATCCAGCGATTATGTGATCGCCGCTAATGATAGGGACATAAAGAGGGCCGAAGAGCTAATACGGTACCCATGGTTCCAGTCAGAGGCTTGGAAAAAAGAAATAAATCTATTCTTAAAGATGAAGAAGAAAGTAGAGATAGAGGCCCTCTCAACGCATGGCTTAAGGTTCCTTCACGATTACTTGCTTGAGAAGATTCATGGGGGAAAATGGATAGAGTAATAATTGCCAAGGGGGCGGAGGCCATCCTCTATCTAGAGGACTGGCTTGGCTTAAGGGTCCTAGTGAAGGAGAGAGTTAGGAAGCCTTATAGATTAGAGGAAGTGGATAAACGCATTAGACTGAGGCGCACCATTAATGAGTCTAGAAACATGATAATCGCATCAACGTTGGTTCCCGTTCCTGAGATTTATGATGTGGATATTTCCCGGTTCATAATAAGGATGAGGTACATAAATGCGCCTAGATTAATGGATCTGTTGCCAGTGAGAAGCGATTTATTGCAGTTATTCGCGAAGTACTTGGCAATACTACACTTGAACGGCATCATGCATGGTGATCCCACCCCCGCGAATGCATTAGTGAGCAGCGACCTCTATATTATAGACTTCGGACTCAGCGCCAAAATGCCTGGAAACACCCTATCCGTGGAGGAAGCCGCCATAGACCTCAACATCTTGATGAAATCCTTGGAAAGCAACAACATGGCAGAGTTGATTCAAGTAGCCGTGGACGCCTACCAAGGAGAACTGGGTTCCCTCGGCGCCTCTGTGATCAATCAAGTGAAGAAAATCAGGAAAATGGCAAGATACCAGTTCAGGGGTATTCAATGATGCATTCGGCTCCCGCTCCCTATGGCCTAACCAGGTTTATGGCCCCTTAATATAGAAGGGCTCGTGGGCTTACCCCTAATTGGTCCCCAACATAGATGGAGGTACTAACGCTCCGATATATCGTCTTTTGCTTCTAAACTAGCAGCAATAAATCAGCAAACAGCTGCATCACCCCTAATAAGCGCTGTGCTGGTTTGTGGGACAGACCACGTGCAGTGCTTATATAGTGGTGAATAGCTTTAGCTCATGCTCGGCAAGTGCTGGAGGTGCGTAGTGATGGTGGGCATAATCATCCTCCTAACATACGGCCTACTCCACATTAGCAAGCAACATGCAGCCAATCAATCAAGCCCCCCACCCCCAACACCCTTCAATGGAGACGTTTACGTGGTGGGACCCCCCTCCCTGGGAGCAGAGCTATCCGCGGCTGGATTCCCCAACCATAGGCAAATCAACGCCTCGAGTCTCGGGAACGTGCCCCCCAGCTCTGTAGTGGCCGTGGACTGGGGATACTTGGCGAGGCTCAACTCCACACGCTACCTGGAGCTCCTCCTCAAGAATCACGACTTTATAATTATTGGAGTGAATGGGAGCGATGCATTAGCGGCGGAGGTGGCCCTAGCCAATGCTTGGAGGAAGGCATTCAACGCCAGCGTGGCTGTCGTGCCTTGGCCCGGTGACGGGGGTTACGTTGTTGCGGCGGCCGTGGGGGATGGGGCCCTAATGATTGGGCCCGCCATCATCAACGACTTGGGAATCAAGAGATACGAGTGGAGCGAGCTCATGACGGCCTCAACAGAGCCCACCCCATCGCAACTATTTGGATTACCTGAGCCGTCACTCCAGTCACTCCCATCCTCATCCACGAGCTCCGACGTATGCGAAGACATGGCTGGCAGTAGTGCGATTCTCGACCAAGTTAATATTAATGGCAACAGTTATTTCTTTTTCACGGGGCCATCTTATATCTATGATAATCAGTACAGCGTCGATACGGATACGGAATACTATGCGGATTTCTGCATAGCGATAAATGGCCATGTTGGTATCATCGCATTCAATGGAATTCAGTATCCATACATACCGGGCAACACTTGGACTTGGGTCTGGGTTAAGCCTGGTCCAGGGGCTGGCGTGAATTGGTTATCCTCTTACCAAGATTATTACTCATCGTATGAGTGCGCCAAGGGCCTAGTGACGCCCGACATGGCTCCCGTTTGCCCAATAAACGGCGTAACATTCACCGGGTGGGGGGCTTGGTGGGGTTACTATCCAACGCCAATACAGGATCAAGAATCGTATAATGTGGGTATAGGTATAGGGACCTCCGGCATTGGTTTCACGGGTGAGGCTAATATTATTGTTCCGCCGTCAACCATAACAATATACACGGAGCCCGCGGCAGGGCCAACAATTAACTATACGTGGGTTCTACAGCCTAGTGTTTCTTATGTGATGGAGCCTAATTCGTTGGATACTGCTACGTCTAATTATTTTATAGTGAATGGGGGTGGGACGTGGTTTGCTTCTTCCTTTGTTGAGTTGGCTGTCCCCATGGGGGTCTCGGCAAGCGTAGATACAGGTGGCTGGACTGGGTGCAGCAATGAGTTGGCCTCGTTCCGCATGTATTGGCTGATCTTCTATCCGCAACCGCCGCCCACCCTAACTCCATACTACCACGTAATTAATAATTATATGTATGGGTGGCGTTTCACATGCACGGGGAGCGGATCGCCTCCCCAATCACCGTCCCCACAGATTGGTTGATCCCTTATTGGTCCTTGATAAAACAGACAACAAACCTCGCCCTTTAGGGCGGGGATGGATCCCTTTATAGAAACATTTTTAGGTGCAAGTACATTTTTCCCTCATGACTCTCTCCCCTGGTCAATCTCTTGAGGATGAGGAGCGGGAGCC
>JBMFVP010000094.1:0-3814 GCA_049965935.1 Thermocladium sp. | reverse complement strand
TCACCTCCTAAGGAAAGCCTCGTAACCCATTTTCTCGATCTCCTCAACGACCTCAAGTCCGCCCTGGGCAACTATTCTTCCATTCTTAATAACTAGGACGTGCCTCGGCGTCACGTAGTGAAGGATCCTAGCTTGATGCGTTGTGAGCAGTACGGCGGTGCCTCTTTCAGCTAGTCGTGACACTGCCTTACCCACCGCGGCCACTCCATCAATATCAAGCCCGGAATCCGGTTCATCCAGTAACGCCACCTTGGGCTTAGCCATTAGGAGCTGGAGAACCTCGCTCCTCTTAGCTTCGCCTCCGCTGAAGCCGTGATTAGCTCCCCTTGATAAGTGGGCTTGCGTGAGCCCCACTTCGTTAGTGGTCTTAATTAGTTCCGCCACTACTTGAGGCGGCGGTGAATCAGTTAATTTCCTATTCATCCTCTTATTGACCATTGCCGTTATTAATGTGGTTAACCTAACTTCGGGCACTGGAACCGGGTTTTGGAATGCCATCATTAATCCAAGTAGGCTCCGTTCCTCCGGTGGTGATTTCGTTATATCATTTCCATTTAATAATATGGATCCCCGCGTCACTGTGTATCGTGGATGACCCATTAGCGTCATGAAGAGCGTTGTCTTTCCGCTTCCATTTGGCCCCATCAAAGCAACTACCTCCCCACTGCTAACGCTGAGGCTTATGCCGTTCAATATTTCCTTGCCGTCCACCGACGCATAAAGATCTATTGTCTCCAGTGTAGTGTTCATGAATACACCTACCTGGTATGCGTGACACTGATTATAAATCTTACGTTAGTGTATACGCAGATTAGGCACAGCATAATCAACTAAATTTAGAGCAATTGCTGACTTCACGCGAATAACTTAATTATGCATGGGGGAATCAAGGGCTCATGCCGTCAATTATCGCGGTGATATTCATTTTATTGGCAATACTTGGAGTACTTGCCTCAACTGCTTCCCTGGTAAGGGAGGTAACTTATTGGAGAAGCGCTAGATTAACGGGAAACGGAGCTGAGCCAGATGTAACAATAGTGATACCGATGAGGGGCTTGGATGCCGATCTAGAAGATAATTTGACTCGCATAGTTAACCAGAGGTATAGCGGCAGGATTAATTATATAATAGCTGTTGATTCACTAAGTGATCCAGCGCTGCCTATTGCTTCCCGCATCATACCGAATCCCAATATAGTGGTGCAAGATCCAGGCAGTGCCTCAGGCAAGGGATCAGCATTGTCACGTGCATTACGGGAAGTAAAGACAGACATAGTCATCATTTGCGACAGCGACATAAAGCCCCATGAAGAATGGCTACGCAGGCTCGTGAGTCACGTGGATTCACTCACAGCGTCAACGACGTATAGGTGGTACATTGGTCGAGGCGCGGCTGGGCTTCTAATGGCTAACTTCAGTTCACTCGGCTTAACAGGAATGCAGAGCGATGCCAGTAGATTCACGTGGGGCGGCTCCACGGCTCTACCAATGAGCTTTGTGCTGCGTTCCGGAGTAATGGATTTGCTTCCTCTCTATCTCAGCGATGATTACTTAATAACGCGTAAATTACATGAGGCAGGCATGAAGATAATCTTCGAGCCTGGCGCGATGGTTCTCTCCCTGGCCGAGGAGAATTTACGGAGTGCATTTACGTGGTCAGTAAGGCAGATGTGGTATGTGAAGGTATACGGCACAAAGGCTTTCCATGCCTCCCTGGCTTCCTACACAATAATGTCGCTTGCCTCATTCATTCCGCTGCTTCTTCCCATGATCGGTTGGTTCTCATTACTTCCCCTCCTTATTTTCCCAATGGGCGTAATCAAGGAGTATGTCCGCGCTTCTGCCATTGCTCGCCTAAATCCCAGCCATAAGCCATACATTAGGCCCGGTCTCCATGCATTATTCTCAATACCTAACCTCTATTTTACGTTAATTGTTCTTTACACCACATTGATTACCAAGGAAATAACTTGGAGAGGTAGGCGCTACAGGGAGAGCGATGCATTAAGGATGATAAGAAAATGACGAAACCACTTGTAAAGAAGAGAGTATAAACAATCAAAGTATATAGTGAATCATCTAATTATTACGCTTCTCTTCCCTTAATGCTCTTCTCAATATCTTTCCCACAGCTGTCTTGGGCAAATCCTCCCTGAACTCAACTTGTCTCGGCATTTTATAGTGGGCAACCTTATCCTTCAAGAAATCCAGTATATCGCTTTCCGAAATCTTGCCTCTGCATTCCTCCTTAAGCACTATGAAAGCCTTCGGCACCTCGCCGGAGACTGGATCTGGCATACCCACAACGGCAGCCTCCTTTACGCATGGATTCTGGTAAAGCACTTCCTCTATCTCCCTTGGAAATACGCTGTATCCCTTATACTTTATCATGTCCTTCTTTCTGTCAACGATGAAGAAGAAGCCCTCCTCGTCCATGTAGGCCAAGTCCCCGGTTCTTAACCATCTATAACCACAGCACTGGAAGAACACAAGCTCATTATCGCTGGGCATATTGTGGTATCCCCTCATTACTTGAGGCCCCGATATTACGAGTTCCCCGGTCTCTCTCTGCGGCAATAGTTGCGGCTTATCTGGGTCAGCTATTGCAGCTATTGTGTTAGGTATTGGGACCCCTATGCTTCCAATCTTATACTTGCCCAGTATGGGATTTACGTGGGTAACGACCGCGGTCTCCGTCATGCCATACCCCTCCCTTAGCCTTGCCCCGGTCAATTTCTCGAATCTCTCAGCAACCTCATGAGGCAGTGGTGCCGCTCCTGAGATGCAGGCTATTAGAGATGACATATCATACTTAGAGGCATAGGGACTATTTAGGAGAGCTATGTAGAGAGTTGGAACACCGTGGAAGAGGGTCACCTTATGCTTCTCTATTGCGCTCATTACTTCCTTGGGGTTGAACCTCGGCATCGCCACCACTTCTCCCCCCTCATATATTGCATCGAGGAATACAGTTATCATGCCATATATGTGGAACCACGGTATGACCCCCATCCATACTCCCCTCTTCACATTAGCCTTACGCTCGACGTTCTGTATTATGGCAGATAATTGCTGTAGATTCGCCCCTATATTGGCATGAGTTATCTCGGCGCCCTTGGGGACCCCAGTCGTACCTCCCGTGTACATTATTGCAGCTAAGTCGCTAGAGGGATCAATGCTTGCCCTATCCCTCAGCGGCTCTGACTTGATTAGGTCCTTGAACCTATGAGCATTAACCCGCGGTCCCCTATTCATTATTGAGTACGCCACTGCGAGTCGCCTAGGCAAGTAATCCGCTATGCTGGTCACTATAATATCGACATTCGATTCCTTTACTTTATCATAGAATTGATCCAGCGCCACTATTATCTTGGCTCCAGAGTCATGAATTTGATGATCGATTTCCCGCTGAGTGTAAAGCGGGTTCATGGGGGTCACGACTGCGCCCAGCTTCAATGCGCCGAAGTAGGCTATGGCGAATTGAGGAGAATTAGGCAGGAGTAGAGCAACCACGTCACCCTTTTTCACCCCAAGCCTCCGCAGCCCTCCAGCAAATCTATCGCTTAATTCCCCAAGTTCGCCATAAGTAATGCGTCGACCCATGAATATTATGGCGGTCTCGCTTGGAATCGACTTAGCGTGATCATCAAGAATCCCATATAGTGGAAATACCCTTATATCAAGTTCCTCGGGCACTCCTTCGTCATAGCTTCGCGTCCATGGTTTACTTTTGTAAAAACTAAATGCATCTTCCATGAATGGCATCTACATGGGTAATTAATAACATTTTTCCCATGCAAAGCAAGTTACCGAAT
>JBMFVP010000093.1:0-3858 GCA_049965935.1 Thermocladium sp. | reverse complement strand
AGACAAACGCGTACCTGCTGATCTATATACTAAGCGCATCCAGCAACTACTTCTTTGTGAAGAACGGCCTCTCATACTCTGACCCCCTCACCTTCATGGCGCTCCGATACGCATTGGCCAGTGCATCACTAGCAATACCCCTAGCAGCACTGCATAGGCTTAATCCAATCATTGACACCGACATGCTTCTCCTATCGGCCTTCACCGCCGCCGGCACGGGGTTCTGGGCTATCGGCCTCACCTACGTGGATCCAGGCACATCGGCGGTGCTAAGCTACACAATGCCGCTATTCGCCGTGCCGTTCTCGATGATTATGCTACACGAGAGCCCGAGCCGCGGAAACGTGATTGGGGTCATTGTGGGGTTTCTCGGAGTCATGGTGTACTACATCTCGTTCCTGGGCAGCATTGAATTAATTGGAGCCGTCTTCACGGTGATAAACGCCGTATTCTGGGCACTCTACAGCGTCTACTTCAGGAAGCTGGGGAATAGGGAACCAATGAATGTGGTAGCCATGCAAATGTTAATTAGCTCCCTCATGTTAATAGCGGTTGCAATACCCATGGGAATCAGGATACGGCTTCAACCCATGTTCCTCCTGGATCTAGCGGGAACAAGCCTAGTGGGCGGCTCAGCATTATTTCTCTTCTGGAACCTAATAATTAATAACATGGGCGTGTCGAGGGCGGTTTCAGTGGTTTTCCTCGTTCCAGCCCTAACCATAGTGCTGAATTACTTGGTGCTGGGAAGGACGCCGACCACGCTTGAATTGATTGGCGCAACCATAATGTTCGTGGGGATCTATATAAGCCAAAGGAGGGGCCTCAATATTAAGGGGCCTACTTCATCTCCATGAGGAGCTCAACGAAGCCAGTGCCTATCGGTATATACTTGCCGGCTATAACGTTCTCCACAACTCCCTTAAACCTCTCCGCCTCTCCCCTGAGGGAGGCCTCGACCAGGTTCTTAACGGTGACCTCGAAGGCTGCCTTGGCGAGTGGGCTCTCCTTCATGCCCGCAACTCCATGCCTTCCCACTTGCCTAACCACTCCGTCCCACGTCATGACGTCCGCAACCATCATTAGGTGCCTCACATCAACCTCAAGCGACTGGCTTTGAAGTATCTTCTGTATCTCGTTTATTATGGCGCTCCTGGCGGCCTCAATGCCGAGTACCTCGGATATTTCGTGAATATCGTTGGATACTGTTCTCCTGTGATCAACGCCATCCAGTAGGAGGACGGCCTCTAAATTAGTGCCCTCCGTTTGAATTATGTACTCCCCCTTCTCCTCAATGACGACCGCCTTCTTAATGCCCTTAATGCCCTTGACCTTGGTCTGCAGTATCCTGTCCCTCACCTTCTTCAACTTGCTGAGCTCCGTCGTATCAACCTTAACCATTATTGTATAGCCATTCACCTCTATCTCGCCGCCCTTGCCCTTAGCCCTATCCAGCACCTTCTTAACATCGCTGACGCTTATTCCCTTATACCTTAACTGCTCCTCGTTTAACTCTATTATTATAGTAGATGCTATGTAATCTATGCTGACGGCTTTAGCCACGTTCTCCACAGTGGTTGATTGAAGCTGCTTAGCCACCTCAAGTGCCTTGTCCCTATCATGCTTAATGGATTCCTGGAGGTACACGGTCATCATTGGCCTCTCCGGCTTTTTCCTGGCATCAATGACCTCGATCAACCTGGGTAATCCAAGCGCCATGGAGAACTCCCTGAGCCCAGCGAAGTGGAATGATCTGAGGATCATTTGAGTAGATGGTTCGCCAACGCTTTGGGCCGTGACTACTCCAATTGCTTCCCCTGGATCCACGACGGCTCTATAATACTCATGAACTAGGAGCTTAAGGGCCTCCTTGAATTGATCCTCAGTTAATCGCGCGTCGCTGGCCTTAGCTAAGAATTCATCCAACAACTTAGGCGGAAGAACCTGCCGCAGCTTATCCACCCTAGCCTTAATCTCCTCCGCGGATAAGTAAGTCGACATCTCAGTAATCATAGATGACGCCGTTTATAAACTTTAACTGCCTAGAAAACAGGGAAACGAGGCTACAGTATCCCGAAATCCATTAATTAGACCACTGAATCGCGCCTCTACTGCAGACGCTCAGGCAAAGGCCGCAGCCAATGCACTTACCGGGATCAATAATTGGGTGGCCAGCCTCAACCCCTATCGCTGAGCAACCCAATCGCAAACAATCACCACAAGCATCACAGTCATCGGCGAGAACCAAGGGACGACGCTGGGTCACCTTAATGTCCCGCACCCTCACTAGACGCGACTCAAGGGGCGCCGACGCCACGTCGCTGCATGAGGCGTCTCCCCCATCTTCACTAATGACTATTAGCCCCGCCCTCCTCAATACTCCCTCTAGAAGACCATCCATTAAATCCTCCTCCTTCATGACGCCCACTATTGGGCCATAATCATAGCCAACCCTGACCGCCTCGTGAACCGCAACGAGGGGTCTCGAGACCGCCATGTCCGGCACCTCGGCAGCCATCCTAGGCAGGAACGCGATTGGCCTTGGGTTAAAGTTGCCTCTCGCCCCCTCACCAATCATTGGCCTCGCCATGTCGATCCTGGTGATCACAAGCGGCACCCCCACCTCATTCATTGGATCATATAGTGACTTATATAGGCAGAGATATATGAAGTCAGCCACCGTTATTGGGGGTGATGGGGCAACCCTAGGCTCGAGTTGAGGCGGGGAGTATGAAGCATCTACCCCAAGCGATGCGAGTCTATGGAGTGCCCAATTAATCTTGCTTCCCCGAGAGGAGTGATTAAGCCACCTGTAACCCATTACCCAGTTCTTATTAAAGACGGGGAGACGGCGACGGCTCTCCCTTAGAAATGAATGGACCTCCTTCATGGATTGCTCATCCATTATAGCCACGTAAGGCGCCTCAACCACTTCGCTATAGTTAATGGCTTCCTTAACCGCATTAATCGCTGCCTCGCCTCTGGGCCTCATGCATATGGCTCCCCACGGGCAATCCGCGTCCCCCATGACCATCACGAGGAGGGAGCCGCGGATAGGCATGTAGCTGTATCCCCACTTAGCTAGGTCCCCTGCGCTAATTAGCACCGTTGTCCTAAGGTTAAGCGCTGAATCAATGAATCCCCTTAATAGGGCCTCGCCTAATCCATTGCCTAGGGACTCACTAACTATCAGTGAATCGATCATTTATCCAAGATCAGAGGCAAGCGTTTAAAAGGGTAGCCAAATACATATATTAATGCGTCATTTTCAAGTCCTAAAATCATTATTCATGGGTCTCCGAGAGTCCCTTAAGCACTTTTCCAAGGAGGCCTACTAGGTTAATTAGTTCCTCGCTGCTTAATTCCTTGAGGGAGGCGGCGGCTATTTCCCTATACGCCACGTCTATTTCCCTCAGGAACTCCTCGCCCTTCCCCGTTATGCTTATTATGTTGATGCGCCTATCCCTCTTATCCTTGCTGCGGGTTACGAAGCCATTCTGCTCTAATCGATCCACGGAGTTAGTGATGGCTGCTTGAGTGACGTAAAGCGAGTTTGCTAGTTCAACCATGGGCTTCGCGCCATCCCTTAAACTCTTGAGTATCCAGAAGTCCAGTATCGTGAGGGATGAATTGCCCATCTTCTCGGAGAGCCTCCTATGAAGCAATTTATAGATCTTGACAATGCTCCCATAAACATCCGTTGCATCCACGCTCATTCTAAATCACTCCCCTAAAACAGTTCCCCGAGTCCAGTGTATATATTTCGCGCTCTCCCTGGAAAGCACCGAGCCTAAAAGGGGCTCAAAGCAATGATTGGATCCCCAATAAGCGGCGTCGCCGCGATTAAGCGAAGACAAG
>JBMFVP010000092.1:0-3868 GCA_049965935.1 Thermocladium sp. | reverse complement strand
TTGTTATTCAAACCAAGAATTACTTCTTTATAGGTCCTGATAATGGCGTTCTATCGCTTGCTGCTGATGATGATGGAGCAATTATTGCAAGAGAGATACTTCCTAGTGGCGAGACCTCATATACGTTCCACGGCAGGGACTTATTCGCTCCAACGGCGGCTAAATTAAGCATGGGCATGTCATTAAGCGAGGTGGGGCCCATTGTAGTTAATTATAATAGAATTAATCTTCCTAGACCCATCATTAGCGGAAACAACATAACGGCAACGGCCATATATGTGGATTCCTTTGGTAATGTCTTCACCAACATAACTAGGGAAAACATTGATGCCGAATATGGCTCGCAATTACTGGTTGAGCTAGAGAATGGTACCCGCCTAACCCTAACTCTGGAGAAATCATATGGATACGCAGCCCAGGGAAAGGAATTAGCGGTGATAAATAGCGAGGGTTACCTAGAATTAGCGGTGAATAGGGGTAGCTTCGCCGATAAGTACGGTGTATCTCCCGGTCAATTAATTAAGCTCATCACTAAGAGCTGACTTTTCCTCTTGCGGTGCCGTCTCTTATTCGTATTGCTGGAGATGACTTGAAGCGATTTCTTGATACTTCTCTATTTCCCTTATTAACCTCACTGCATCAGTTAGGCTTCTGTTCGTGGCTATGTCCTTTATGTAATTGACTAGGGGATACATTGACTTGAATAATATCGATTTGGTGACTATGTCTATTCCTGCATCCCCATCTATTAACCCCCTGCTACGTCCCCTCTCTATCTCCTCTAGCCTGAGCTTATCAAGCCTTGAGATGAATGATGATAATTCCATCTCTACTATTTTCCTCTTATAAAGGGACTCGAAGTTGATTACCTCTACCTCAATGGTTTTCTCCGCTTCCTTAATTGCCTTGATCCTCTCCTCGTTAAGCATAGTCATGAATCTCTTTAATTCATCTATTGAAGCCACTGGACCCTCCACGTTGCGGGGAATCCCGAGATCCACTACCACGGAGCCTGGAGGAAGGAGCGTGAGATCGTTTTCTAATAGAATGGGCTTATTAACCCTTATTGCAGTGATTAACGCCGATAGCAGAGGCAAGTAATTACGCAATGAGTTAAGGGTTTCATATTTGTAATTAAATCGTTCAGCTAGTTTTCTGGCCTTCTCGACCGTCCTATTGAAAATAATTACATCGGTAAATCCTCTCTCATGAAGCTTAGTTGCGATCAGTGATGCCATGGCACCAGCGCCCACTAAACCTATTGGTGAATCCCGGCCCACGCCTTTCCTAGCCAGGAAATCAACGGCCACGCTGCCTAAACTAATTGCTCCCCTGGATAAGCTGGGATTAATGGATCTAATTCTTTTCCCCACATTTATAGCTCTCTCCACGACGAACTTTAATTCCCCATGTAGGGCCCTCCTATTAACCGCTGCTTGGAATGCATTCTCTAATTGGCCTAGAACCTCGCTTTCACCTATTGCCGCTGATTCCAGGCCGGAAGCTACCCTAAATAGGTGATTAACCGCATTTAATCCACTATAAAAATCGCCCAGCGACTTAACCATATTCACATTTCCATGAAATACTTGTAGAATACTATCCGGCCCCTTCTTCTTTGAGTCAAGCACGTATATCTCAACCCTATTACAGGTCTGAAAAATGAGTGCCTCTCCATACATTTGCAGTAATTCTTTATAGGCTTGATCCTCATCCAAGTATATGTTGCTTAGCGTTATAGTGCTTGCCTTCTTATGAGTGACTGCTAAGGCTATAATGGAGTTTAACCTACTTGATAGTTCTGGATCATCCATTCCTAATCACCTCCTCCACATAATGCAACGCATCCTCCACCCTGCCGCTTCTCGCCAATGACTTAAATGACTCGTCATCCCTCAGCCTCATATATATCCGCATACGCTTTCCCGGTGAATCAACGCTGTTCTTTATCTTTTCCTTAACGATGTACCAAACAGATATGAAGTTGCCCATATCTGGACTACTCGATAGTGTATCTATTAGGTAATCCCTAACCGCCCTAGCCGCCACACCGCTCTTGCCCTCAGTCGTCACCGCTATACGAACCCCCATATAATCCCCATCAAATGGAACCACAACTTCCGTTTCAACGGAATCCGTTGCATCATTAAATAGAACCCTATTCCGTGAAACAGCGCGCTTAATCCTTATCCGTAGCTCCTCGTCTGGAACAGCATATACCACTAAGTCGAATCCATGCATTATGAAATCGACATCAAGCAACCGTAAATCGCTTATCAATATATCCATGTTGCTATTGCCCCTCAATTTCATTAAATCATTGGAGACCTCCATTGCTATCACTGTCACAAATGAACCCGCCGCCAAGAACTTCTCAGCCCTCTTTGTCGCGGTGTAGCCACCTCCAAGCACTAAAACCCTTTTTCCGCTGAATTCAATGAATAAGGGAATCCTCACTGGTGTCGACATGATTTAATTAAATATTAAATTTTTCTCCGCAAATATTCGTTGAGAAAATATGGAGACCCGGCTTAAATTTTTTTGATGCATAATTGCCGTGCGGCTCAATGCGCATGTTGGCCATGTTCATGAGTTGGACCCGCCGCCGGCCTTAACTTGCCACTTGCCAGCATTGCCAATGCATTGCTTACGCTTGTTCCCTCGGGCACTATATACACCGTTAACCCCCACTGTTGAGCGGCCCTATAACCTGGTGGTCCTATCTCCGTTACTATTATTGATGAGGCGCCTATTTCCTTGGCTCGCCTCAATGCATAGAGTCCTCTATGCATTGTTGCATTTAATCCTGGGTTTAATTCCTTCCCTACTTCAATTGGCTCAGAGTTGCTTAGTTCATAGATGAGCAAGTGCTCCCCTTCCCCGGGACCAGCAACCATGCCATTGCTGGACACCACTACTACCTTGGCTTTCTCTGTCATCGAAACCGATATCTAAAAACCATTAATAAATGCTGCGCCGGTTAAACAAAGAGTTTTTAGGAGCTGGCTCAAATGTGATGATAATGGTTCAAATAGACCTCAATGCATTAAATATAAGCAAGCGACGAGACCCTAATGGTTTCTATGTTGCCATAATAGGTGAACACGCATTTGCCTTAATAGTGAATTACGTAAATGACCTAAACCTAGATATTGAAAAGGAGGGAGCAATCATCATAATAAGGACACGGTCATGGGCCAAGCTAGCCAAATTAGCTAAAAAGGCGGAAGACAAGATAAAAATACTAACAACACCATAATAATAGGCCCTATACTTTAAATGTAGCCGCTAAAAAGTCCATTAATGAATTGCCCCGGTTTTAAATGCAGCAAATCGGGAAAATATATTGAGTGCGCCAAAGTTGTGCATTGGGTTCATGATTTTGATCTGTTGATCGATATATTAATGCAAGATACTGAAATAATGATTATAACAATTGAGGGGCCGCTCCTCAAGTCTCCCCCATGCAAATCTCTGCGCATGGAGATCCACATGCATGGGTCACCAATGCTACAGGGATACGGAGGGGAAAGTATAGTGGTTCTAGTTAGGGTAGAAAAGTATGCTGGAGCTCCCATTACAAAAATATACCCAGTAGTTGAAGGAGCAATTATTAATAGTAGGGATTTATGTAGCTGGCTCACGCAATTAATGGGGAATATGGACATTGAAACCATAATTGATATCGCCAATAATATAATCCATGAATTATATGGGGAATGGCTTAACGTGCCTGAATGCAAGTTAAGAGAAACAAACATTTGAAAAATGATCTTTATTGAGCATTTGAGTTAACCCAGGGTGGGTAGTAACCGGCAAATGGGTGGCCGGGGAACCCTAGGTAACCAAGGCCAAGCTTAGCGGCGGC
>JBMFVP010000091.1:0-4106 GCA_049965935.1 Thermocladium sp. | reverse complement strand
CGTGCTTCTGGCATGTTGCCGCCGTTGTCTTGTGATCTGTTTCTTCTCAATCTCTTGAGGCAGTGAAATTCTAATCTCTTCGTTGCCTATTGATATTCTAGCAATCTCCATTGGATTGCGTGCTACTATGTCTCTTTCTTCCTGTGTTACTTGATTAATTGCGATAAATAGAGCTAGTCGTCCTATTCCTTTAGATTCGGCTAGCTCCAATAATTCATTGAGGGCCACTCGTTGTTTCCTCGTGAGCAGTGAGATGATCCAACTCTTGATTTCATCAATATTCATTTATACCTTAGGGCAATATAATTTTAAGCCATATTTATATGCTTTCCTTGTTTCATTCCGATCGACAGAGACATCATAAGTAAGAGCGGGGTAGTTTGCAAAAGAAGGGAATTGAGGGAATGAAAAATCTCGCCATTTATGGTGGAGATGGGTAACTATATTGGACAAAATACTTAAATAATGGCGATCGCTATGATACAGAGGATGCAGTGATTTATCCATTATTGTTAATTGAATTAGGTAAGGAATGGAAGTACCTCAGTATAGTTATACGTATTCCGCTTACTTCAAGTTACGAAGTTAGGGTGGTCAGTTAATGGATAGATCAGCCAATAATGGATCGACATATATTCGTTATGTGATTTCTCGTCCTCGTAGGTTGAGGATACTAAAGTCCATTTATGCATCATCAAAATCATTGGTGGAGCTAGAAAAAGAATTGAATATTCCATTATCCATTTTATTATATGATGTAGAAACCATGAGACTTCAGGGACTTATAACTAGGATAGGGTCAAATGTACTCTTAACTGATAGAGGTAGAAATGTAGTTGATGCTTTGCGTGGAATGAATATAGATGAGGAAAAGCCTCTTGGCTCGCTGCATAAGTTGATTAATTACTTATCATTAAGGCCAATAGGGGTTTATCTTCATCAAGTCGAGTCCAGAATATTGCTCATTTATTCATTGTTGATATTAGCGTTAAGTAGTATCATAATGTATATGAGCGGCATTAAATTGATCTTTTTATTGCCGACAACAGATGTATTTATTCCACAATACATAACCATAATTTCAATAATTCTTTTCATTGTTATTAATATTGTAATACTAAGGATGTTGATGCCTCTACATGACATGATATATTGGATAACGTATTCTCTGGCCTCGCTCATACCGCTCTTCACAGCATCAACAATATACTCGCTTGCATATATTCTTGGATTAATGTACAATCCATTAATAGCGGCAATAATATACACAGTAAGTTATTTATCGACAGTTACATCTATTTCCTTGCTCTCGACATTGGTATCCCTTGAAACTAGTCTATCCACGGAGATAGTATTCACCATCTACGTATTCGTAATGTTTGTTCCAAACGTGATACTCTATTTGCTTTTATCATCATCATTATAAGACCTAGCATTTATATTCATTGCTCGATATTGTAAATATGGAAAATGTTTACAAGCCAGCCGAGGACTCGGATCAAACGCTTAGAACAGCAATATCGCTTCTAAGAAAAATTTGCAATAATAAGGATGAAGTTTCTATAATTGAAATTGGAAGCGGTAGCGGCTACGTAATAGGTGGTTTATCACGAGAGTTGCATTTGATGAATTGTAAACATGGGAAATTGATCGGGATAGACATTAATCCTTACGCTTGTAAACTAACCATGCAGACAATGGATGAGATAGATGTAATACAAGCCAACCTTCTTAGTTCAGTGAGATGGGGTCTAGATTTGGATATAGTAGTTTTTAATCTACCTTATTTATTAGGCGGCAATAAATCAAGCACAATAGATTGGCTGGATGCTGCAATATATTTAGATTATTTAAGTCCCAATTTGATCGATGAACTTCTTAAGCAAGTCATGAAAATGAACTACGACTTTATTATATTAACTTACTCCTCTGAATCCGCGTCAATCATTGAGAGTTCCTTAGTTAATTATGGGCTAAGAATAAGTGAAAAAGTAATTAATCATTTATTCTTTGAAGATATAATAACTAGCATAATAATGAAATAATGAAAAATAAAGCCGTAAAAATACGGCTCCGCTAATATTAATGGCGGCTCTTCAGTTAACTGATATATTTTGAATATTAGGTCTAGTATGAATCATTTTAATGTGAAATTAAGAATTTTACTACATTGATTGCTCTATTATTAGACTTATTATCGCCTCCCCTATATCAGATATATATTCCCCTATCCTAGAAAGGCTATTTATTATAGTTCTTATGCTTGCCGATAGGGCAGGATCGATCTCTATCTTGGATATTTCGCTCATTATATTTGGAATAGAGGATTTGGATTCCGATTTAGCTAAGTCAATTATTCTGTTAATTTCCTCAAGCGTTATGGTTTCTGAGAATGCCTTTGAAATTGAGTTAAGCAATTTATTATCTAGGCTTGTCATGTCTCCGAGTTTGTTTCTAAGGTCCTTTGGTATGCCTATTAGGTATGATGAACCCATATTTAGTAATTCATATGATATTTCCACAACATGATCGGCGGCTCGCTCGAGTGATTTATTTATTGTGGCATACTCTAGCAGGTTTCGTGGATCCTTTAAGCCGGAAAGGCTCATCGAATGCTTACTAACTACCATTCGCTTAAGTAATCTATTAAGGAGCCAATAGAATTTATCAACCTCGTTGTCTCGCTCTATTATATCATTAAGGATAGCTTTATCCGCTGTATCTAGTGCTGTTCTAACATCCTCTAACATGCCTGCTAATGCTCTTACTATTTTTAGGACTATGTCATTTATCTTAACGTCCGGGATATCAATTAAATTCTGCATTACTAAGCTATTTCTACCTTCCTCAGTTACCTCTACTCCGGTTAATTTCCTTCTAACTAGGTCTTTTATTTCCTTCTTTAGTGGTGCAGTTGATACGTCGAAATTTAACTTAAAAATATCATATCCTGCCAAGTAATATGAAAGCAATATTCGTTCTAGGTGCTCCTTGTTAGCCAAATCATCCTGCACATTTAGGGTTGCCTCAAATGCCATCATTTTATCAATTTTCTTGGGCACAACAAGTAGGGATAAGTCGGGTTGAGGCATTACAAGAACCTCATCTCCCGGCTTTAGATCTGTGGCCCTGGTCCACTCCTTTGGAAGAGAAACTATCAGGGTTGCGCCTCCTGTTAATTGGACCCTTCTGGTTTCTGGTTCATACTTCACTATAGATCACTGTTCCTATATCTAGCACCCTATAAATACTTTATTCTGCGAGAGGGAGCCAATAAGGGCTAGCGTAATATTGAGAACTATGCTAATTTAACTATGGCATACTTCCCAGCAAATAATTAAAATATTTAATATAGCTTAAGGTACTTGGTTTCACTCAACTACTAGTTCTGTTTCGGAGGCATTTTCTCCCAATTTAGGCACAACTATTTGTAATATTCCATCTTTTAAATAAGCCTTAGCTTCATCTATCTTAAGTTTAAAGGGAAACTCTATCCGTCTTTGTAATCTATAGTTACCTATTCTCTCCAAATGAATGAACTTGGCTTGTGGAAGGGGTAATGAATCAGCCCTTATCTCTACATAATTAGAGCCTACTACTATCTTTATCCTTTCCTTAGCTACACCGGGCACATCAAATAGTATAACTACTCTGTTCGGCTCCTCTATTACATCCGCGGCCGGCTCCCTAACTATATCAGTGGAGCCTGTGGCTACTGCAACTTTCTCTAATAATTCCCTTATTGCATTCTCAGCCTTAGAAGCATTATCTATTACTACGGTGTTTCGTTCAAGTGGTGCTTGTACTTGCTCTTGCATATGGATGTTTAATTCATCTAGCTTATCAAGTAAACGGATAAGATTATGTGCTCTGGGGAAATGACTAGGCTATTTTTATATTGGGAGCATGTAAAAAGTAAATATAATAATTACTATGATACAAAATATATTTATTCACTTGCAAATTATACATGTGTAAATATAGTACTACCAGTTGTTATTACCAGTATACCATAACGCTTATATTTGTGGTTTGTTTCTTTGTTTTATGAGGGGGCTTATCTAGGGTTGCGTGGATTGCTATAGCGGTGGTAATAATCGTGGTGG
>JBMFVP010000090.1:0-4252 GCA_049965935.1 Thermocladium sp. | reverse complement strand
AGGTCAGACATATGCTCTTAAAATTCTTGAACGTGTTATGCATCTTATGTAGTGAGGGAAGGGCAATTGGAGCTTGACATCAATTATTGTTTTCTAGGTCTTCAAATGCGATTGACCCATTGGAACATTTTTGAATTCAGGTTGAATCATTACTGATAGGTCTCTCTTCATTGATTGAGGCACAGCTATTACCCATGCATATCTAATTCCATTTAATGTGGTTCCAACATTGGGGTGATAACCTTTTGGAATTAGCACTACATCATAATCATGAACAACATAGGCTTGCTCCTCATCTTCGGTTAGTATCAATTGAACTCCAAATCCATTCCCCATGCCATAGAATATATAGGCTTCTGGCTTCCCATCATGGCGATGCGGAGGATAACTAGTCCAATTACCGGGTTCCCCCTCATCGTATCCAGCTAAGAAGCTGCATACGGGGTCCTCCTCGCCTATCATGGTAATTACGTCCCTCTTATATGGTGGGAACCCAACCGTTAATCTCTTGCCCTCACTAAATCGCCTAACAAACATTTCCTTATCCTCTGATGCCGCTGCATTCGCTATGTAAACCACGGAATTCGCGGACACATTAATGCTGAGCCTACGATTTCTAGGAACATACAGCATATCCATCTCATTTACTGCAATGTTCTTTGCCTTGAAGGAACCCTTAAGCGCGAAGATGAGTTTTTCATAATTATCCATTTCTATATCTATAGTAACCTCTCTATTGGTGCTTATGCTTTGCATGCGGTAACCATTGTGGTCGAAGACCGTGGATAATTCGTTGATTCTATTATATGCTGCATACTTGAATAGCATGCTCACCCAATAATTAAAATAATGTTTAAATTTTTCGCCTAAACTTGCTTTAATATGAGTCAAGAAGAGAACTATTATGATGTGGTTCTAATCGGTAGATTGGGAATAGATCTATATTCCGACGATCTCGGAAAGCCGCTGGATAAGGCATCTCACTTCGTGAAGTACGTAGGAGGCACGGTAACCAATACAGCCATTGGATGCGCCAGGTACGGCATGAAAGCCGCTCTCATAACTAAGGTTAGCGCCGATCCACTGGGTAAGTTTGCCAAGGATTACCTAAGAGATAATGGAGTTGATGTGAGTTACATAAAGGAAGACCCAGATGCATTGATGGGACTCGTATTCGCCGCCATATTTCCAGGCAGAGATCCAGACTTCATATTCTATAGACCTAAAGGCGAAGTAGCCGACCTCAGAATAACCAGGGACGATATACCCATTAATGCAATAAATGGGGCAAAGGTATTGGTAGTTACCGGTACAGGATTATCCGCAGAGCCTTCCCTCAGCGCAAACCTCTATGCTGTGGAACTGGGCGCCAAGGCTGGAAAAACAATATTATTTAACCTTGATTGGAGACCATCCACCTGGAGCGGCGTACCGGAAGAGGAAAGGATTTCAAGATATAAGGCAGTGCTCGATAAATCCAGCATAATAATAGGCGGCGTACCGGAATGGTTGGCCGCAACCAAGGAACCCGATATAGATTCCGCAATAGACTCCATTAAGAATAAGGAAGATAAGATACTCATAATTACGAGGGGCGGAGAGGGAACCACCGTCTTTTATTACGGCGAGGCAATAAATGTTGAGGCATTTAAAGTCAATGTATTAAAGACCCTGGGCGCCGGTGATGCCTTCCTAGCGGCATTCTTATATGGGTATCTTTACTTATTGAAGAGCGGGTGGGAAATAAAGGATGTACTGAGGTTCGCCAGCGCTGCTGCAGCCATAGTTGTGACCAGGCATTCTTGTTCCGAAGCCATGCCAACATACGACGAGGTAATGCAATTCCTAAGGGAAAGAGGGGCAACTAAGCATAACTCAGCTTCCCCCCTACCATAGAGAGACTGGACCCAATTTTTTGCCCTATAATGCCTCGTTGACCGTAATCGGTTCCCTATTTATGAATGACCTGGCGGCGACCTCTGCCAATATATTGGCCTTAAATCCATCCAGCTCATTTGGAGCCGGTTTTTCCCCTGTGGATAAGCTGTGCATGAAAGCCTCTATCTCGCTTCGATAAGCTTGGCCAAACCTCTCTGCAAACCAAGGCCTGGCCGCCGTCCTAATCACGCTATTGCTTATCGTAAAGACATTATCGCTTAAGTAATCTCTCATCCCAATCATGCCTCCACTCATCAATGCCTCGGCCCTCACATCATAACCATAACTGGAGCACCTGCTGGTCTCTATAATTACGAGCGGGCCACCTTTATACTTTAACTCAACGATCACGGTGTCTAAATCATTGACCTCACCATATTGCCTGCATATGAAGACGCCTCCATCAGAGTAAACAGTATCAGGCAGACCAAATAACCAGTTCGACATATCTAGATCATGTATCACAAAATCATAGAAAATAGCACCAGCCTCTCCGGTGAATATTCCCGCAGGGGGCTGTGGAGTTATGGGATCGCGGGCCACGAATCTAACCATAAGGGGTTGCCCCAAGTCTCCTTGCTCCATTATTTTCTTGAACTTAACAAAGTCAGCGTCAAACCTCTTATGGAACCCGACTTGCAGCTTTGTTCCATTATTATGAACTAATTTAACAACCTCCTCCGCCTCAGTCCTATTAATGCCTATTGGCTTCTCCACGAAGATGTCAAGGCCATGTTCTATGGATTGCCTTATCATCTCGAAATGCGTCGTGGTGGCAGTTGCTATTATTGCCGCATCTATCTTATCCTTAAGCAGTGAAAATGCTGCATCAACATTGCTAAAATAGGGAACGTGCAATTCTTGGGCCAATGCCTTTGCAGCTTCATTAATATCGACTATGCCTAATAATTCGCCGCTAAGTGACTTGACGCTAATTGCATGTATTCGACCCATTCGTCCCCCACCAATCACTAAGATGCCTACCATAATGTCATTATTGATAATAATTATTAACGTTTTCTATCTATATGGACTTTGGCCCTGCTAACGACTCCTCGCTCTAAAGGGCGGGGGTTCTTTTCCTAGGGCTTGCCATATTAATCTGGAGCCCCCTGGATCGACGCCACGGTTCAGAACCGCCCGTCAACTCATGGCAATGCACGGCCCATAGTCGCTAGACTCGACGCACACCAACACCTACCCACAAAAACCAGAAAAATAACCCCCTAAGAAGAGTCGAGACTCCTTAAGGGTGGTGAGTGAAGTTTTTCCTTTGAATCCTCTATAATATGAAAATAATGTTGAGGAGTCATTAGAAATAAGGTTAATAAACCCCAACTATCATATTAAATCATGAGGAAATCTATAACTACCATTTTATGGGGCAAATTCAAGAACGAGAAAGAGTTTCTAACCACTCTTAAATACATAAAGCAATTGGGTTACGATAGCGTGGGACTAGAGGTGAGGATGCTGCCCTCACAGTTGTTAAGGGAGCCCAGGAAGGTTAAGGATGCATTAGAGGAGGTGGGACTAGAGAATGGGGGCTCCTATTCCGTCATGAAGGAACAAGATATAGAGTGGGCCAAGGCAGCTGGATCAAGGCTTCTCTGGGTTGTTGTTAGGGAGAAGAATTGCAATGATGCCCTGAGAATTCTGGCCGAGTTCACGGATAAGGCAAGCAGTGAGGGAATAACTGTGGCCTTACATAATCACCTACGCACATGCTTCGAGAACGAGAACCAAGTGCTTAATGCATTGGAATCAATACCGAAATTAAAGATATGTCTCGACACCGCACATGCCGAGGCGGCCGGCATAGATTCCATAAAGTTCATCAATGAGCATACAAACAAGATAGGTTTAGTTCATTTAAAGGATCTTAGAGTAAAGGCTCCTAAGAGCAAAATAAGGTTCACAAGGGACTTCGTGAATATGGGTAACGGCATAATAGACTTCAAGCCAATAATTAATGCATTAAAGAACGTGAAATACGGAGGCGACCTAATGATAGAGGTAGAGGCATTATCGGGTCAAAGCCCAAATGACATAGCCCGAAACAGCATAGAGTATCTCAATAAATTACTGCAATAACCGCATGATTAGGAAGAGCTAAACACCGTTAAAACAAGTTTCAGCCCCTAGAGGAGACTGATTCACGGCGCAATAATACTTAATTACATGGAGTTACATCTACATTGACCGTCGTAGATGCGGAGGATTGATCATAGTATATGGAGCCCCAACGAGTGGAGTATGGCCCATACTGACCTCCTCCCCGCCATGAATGGCGGGGGTTCCCCGAGGTCTAGAG
>JBMFVP010000089.1:0-4299 GCA_049965935.1 Thermocladium sp. | reverse complement strand
GATTCAAGGAACTAATCGTGCTTCTCAGAAAGAGGGGGCCGCTAGAATTCAACGAGGAATCAACAATTATCTATCGATACAATGATGGTTTAAAGGAGATGTATGCAGTGAATCTGCTCAAACTGCCTAGATTCCTGGATAGAAATTGGCTAAGCCTATTTGATTACGAGAGGGCGAGAAGAGTAGTTGAGATTATTGAGAAGGCCATGGATATGGATTTATTGCGTTATTTAAGGAGAGATGAGATCCTGAGAGGCGTGGAGATGTATGGCTCGGAGTTCTTCTTCATTCCGAACAGGGATTGGAGCATTGTGGGAGAGAATGATGACTCCGTCCTGATTAGGAATAAGGGGCAAATCCTGAGTATCCCCAGGAAGTACCTAGTTAAATGCCTCAGAAAGCCGGAGTATTATAATGATGACATTATTATACGTGATCCGAGGTTCTACGTAATTGCCATTAGTGAGGAACCGGAGGGAGACGTGAAGAGGTATATTGAGTGGGGCGAGGAGCGGGATATACCGGCCTTAAAGTTTGGTAATGATTGGTATCAACACATCTGGATGCAATTACGGACTAAGAAGCCGTATGGGCATATCTTTATCCATGACAAGCTGGATTTAACCAGACATAGGATTTTGGCTAATTATAGTGAGGAGCCTTTATGCGCATCAAAGAACTTCTACATCATCAGGTTAAGTAATCCATTAGTAGCGGCGTGGCTTAACTCGAGCATTATACGATACATATTGCAGGTCTTCAGCAAGAGGATATCAGATAACTGGACTAGGTTATTAGAGAATGATTATTTAACGATACCCATACCATCGAAATCAATGAGCGTTGATTTAAGTAATTCTCAAAGTGTGGAAAAAGCGATAGAAGAGTACTTAGGTATTGAAGACGATTGATGCAGCAATTATCAGCATTATGTTTTAATCAATTTTTATCTTTCAACATAAGAGACCCCGCCCACAAGGATGGGGTAGTTTACTTACTTTCCTTTTTCATTGAGAAAACTTCAATAGGTTAGGGCGTATTTGGCTTATTGCATGTAGATAGTTAACTTTTTAAGGATTCTCCGCCACGCCATTAGACCTCGATGGAATATAAGTGGATTGTATTGGTTAATACGAGCCTTGGAGTCATAATGGCATCGATAAATATGTATATAGTCCTCATCTCTCTGCCCACCATATTTAGGGGGCTAAATGTTAATCCATTCCTACCTGGAGAATTCGATTACCTCCTTTGGGTGCTGATGGGGTATAGCATGGTGCTGGCCAGCATTCTAGTCACGTTTGGAAGGATCTCAGACCTATATGGTAGAACTAGATTATATACATTAGGCTTCATAGTATTTGCAGCATCTTCAATTCTACTCTCAATAATACCAAGCAACTCAGGGAACTTGGGAGTAATGCTCCTAATAGTGTTCAGGATGATCCAAGCAATAGGCGGCGGCTTCATAATGGTGAATAGCACTGCCTTGCTGACAGATGCATTTCCATCCAGTGAGCGAGGCAAGGCTCTAGGGCTTAACCAAGCCTCATTCATAATTGGATCCTTCTTGGGCATAATACTTGGTGGTTTATTATCAAACTATGATTGGCACCTCATATTTGTGGTAAATGTACCATTCGCAGTAACTGGAGCATTATGGTCAGCATTAAAATTAAGGAGGACAAGCAATAGCATTAAGGTGAAGATAGACTACTGGGGAAACATAACCTTGGCGGCGGGCCTAGTCCTAATGTCCCTCGGCTTCACCTATGCATTGATGCCATATGGTAACTCCGAAATGGGGTGGGGCAACCCAATTGTCATATCATCATTCATCGTCGGAGCAATTATGCTGGCCGCATTCATACCGGTAGAGCTTAGGCAGGAGTCGCCGCTCTTCAATATATCGCTATTTAAGGTGAAACCGTTCACCTATGGCATAATGGCGCTATTCCTATCATCCGTGGCGAGGGGAGCCATCATGTTCCTACTAACCATTTGGCTCCAGGGCATATACTTGCCGTTACATGGCTTCAGTTACTTAGAGACACCGTTTTGGGCAGGCATTTACATGCTTCCAATGCTTGTCGGGGTAGTGGTAATGGCACCAATAGGAGGCGCCCTTACTGATAGGTATGGCGCTAGGATAGTGGCCACGGTGGGCATGGCAATCATAGCCGTATCGCTCTACCTGCTTACCCTACTGCCCTATAACTTTAATTTAGCCGAATTTGAATCTATACTGTTCATTAATGGATTTGGCAATGGCCTATTCAGCGCCCCCAACACCACGTCAATAATGAATGCGCTGCATCCCAGGGATAGGGGTGTCGGTAATGGCATGAGGCAGACATTCAGTAACGTGGGCTCAACTATAAGCATGGCAATGTTCTTCTCAATAGCAATGAGCATTTTCTCCCAATACGTACCCGCTAGGATCCATGAAGTGGCGTTAAGCTATGGCTTGCCAATGGATGTAGTCTCCGCATTATCAAGGATCCCCGCATCAAGCTTGCTCTTTGCAGCATTCCTAGGAGTTGATCCCGCATCAATACTGCCAAGCACCATAACAAATAATCTGCCGGCGAATATAGTTAATGCATTGAATTCCAGCGCCTTCCTGCCCAGCGTGCTTGGACCGCCATTTATGATGGGGCTAAGGATCTCGCTATACATATCAATAATGCTAGTGATAATTGGCGCAGTGCTCTCATACATGAGAGGAGAAAAGTATATCTATGAGGAATCCAAGGAAGAAAAACGCATTTACCCAAACAATAAACTATCCTCCCCGAGAGAACACCCGTAATCACCGCTAGGTTAAAAGTGGATATAATGGAATAGAGCCATTGCTTGGATCTATTTACCCTTAGGGATTAAGGGAGGAGATCCCTTCCGTGAGGGAGGAAGCGAAGCCAAGGCTCCAGAGGCAGTAAATCCTCACTGCGAGACGAGGATGCCCCATTTATAATAGGGACGAAAATACATGGAATTACATGCTACGCATCATATCAATATAGCCGAAACTCGAGACATGCATAACGCGCCAACTATTGCTTTGACCCTCCCCCGCCCTAAATGAGTAGGGGTTTCTCAAGGTCTAGAAAGTCATGAATTATGGAAAAATAATGGCTTTTCCTCCGCAGTATAAGGAGGCACCTCGCCGAGCGATGGGTAACCACACTGCGGGTAATATACCAAGTAATTCAGCAGCGTGCCCGTGACTGGCCTAAGGATGGTTATGCTGGTAATGGTACTTGATGAGTTGGAGCCATAGATGGCGGCAACCAAGGCGTAGGCGCCGGGTCCTAGGGTTACGTTTAGCCACGTTGGGCCATTGCCGGTCACGCACTTTATGTATCCGTAATTGTCCCTAGGAATGAAGTCCTTATTCATCTTTTCTCGCCAGAGGCCCCGTCCGTAAGGGCGGGGAGTTAAGTATAAAATGGATTAAAACATTAAGAATTTAGGGAATGTTTCCTTGAAAGCAGAGGTTAAAATAGTGGTACAGGGAAAGATCGTGAACCCTAACAAGGAGAAGAGGCATAAGCTAAACATCGTCTTGGAGAAGTACCTGAAAGCTGTGAAGTTCTTCACCTCCTTCAAGACTAAGGATAAGAAACTCCTTCAACAGAAAGCGTACAAGGAAGCTAGAAGGATGTTTGGGTTATCATCTACTCTCACTGAGACTGCAAGGGATAAAGCTGTAGAGTTGGTTACGGCTAACGAAGGAAGAGAGTTTCACGTGAACCAAGTGTCAGTGAGGGTGAACTACCGTGCGTTCAAACTCATGAAGAGGGACACTAAACTAACCCCTTACTGGCTATACCTTCAGCTAGACGGTGAGGGGATGTGGTATCCAGTACAATTCGGTGAGAGACAGAGGGAGCTAATAGAAGATGCCATATCCAATGAAGGTGAGTGGTCTTTGCAACAAGTAGAACTCGTGAAGAGGGACAAAGAATGGTATGCATATTTTACCCTAGAAAAGCCATTTAAGGACTATGAGCCACAGACACCTATAGGGATAGACTTGGGAGAGAGGAACTTAGCCACAGTAGTAGCCTTGGTGAACGGAAAGCCCACCAAGGGTACGTTCTTCAAGGGATCTAGAGTCAAAGAAGTTAGACACAGGTACTTCAACATCAGGAGGAAATTACAAAAGAAAAAGAGACTTGATGTAGTTAAGAGGTTGAGAGACAAGGAGAAGAGGATCGTAGATCATGAGCTTCACGTTATCTCTAATAAGATCGTGGAATACGCTAAGCAATTCCCTTCTCCTATAATCGTTATGGA
>JBMFVP010000088.1:0-4358 GCA_049965935.1 Thermocladium sp. | reverse complement strand
CTCGTGTGGTGTGCCTTGCCTCCCAGCAATTCATCTATGGGCAAGTGAATGTATTTGCCCCTCAATATGTAGGAGCCGGCTATGGCCATAACTATCCCCACTATGATGTAGACTGGGCCGTCTAGGTTATACTTTTGATATATGTAGGCGAGCCCCAGGTAGCCGAGCGTGGTGAGGAATGCTCGTTGAATTGTGAAGCCGAGGCTGAAGAGTAGGCCGGCCTTCATTCCGCCCCTGGTGCTGTACTTGCCTATGGCGTAGCTAAAAGTTATTGGCCACGTGTGCTCGTCCGGCGTTGCGCCATGCATCATTCCCAGGACGAAGCTTATCACGGCTATCTCCCCCAGGCTCAGCCCGGTTGGTGGGTTTAGGAGGAGTTGGAGGGGATCCATGATTAGGGCTACCCTAATGTATTTAAAAACATTACGCGGGAACCAGCAAGGCATGCCCAGCTAGAAATAGGCGGAAAGTTTTAATTAAGGGCACGCATATCGCGCATTGTTTAGGATGAGCAGTGGAGAAACGATTGACGCCAATAACTTGAAGGATGAGACGAGGAGAGTGGAGGGAAGGGGGGGAAAAATAGTTATAACTTTCGTGGAGGTGCCCCTCGACTCCATAAAGAGCACTAAGGTCGAGATAGACCCGGACATAATGGAGGAAATAACCATCGGCCGCGCCCCAGACAATGTGGTGGTGGTTCCAGACATGACCGTGTCGCGCCACCATGCTGTCCTCTCAATAGGTGAAAAGGGGGAAATAATGCTAAAGGATTTATCAAGCAAAAATGGAACCTACATGATGATCAACGGGGCATTCAGCAAGATAGAGAAGCAGGAAGTATATGATGGAGCCCTAATAAAGCTAGGGCTATACACCATAATAAAGATAAATAAGCAACAATAACCTAATACGTAGCAGGAAAGCCGATTGAACCTATTAAGAAGCGAGGGGATAATAGTCTATTAATGCTTTAAAAGGGTTCATGCGATCGATGAGCGAATGAGCGCGAAGCCTAAGAGCGAGTCAGCAGTAATGGGGATATTCTTTAACTATGCCAATACATTGGTGAATTACGGCTTCGCAGTAATTTACGTGATTGTGCTAACCAGATTCGTGCCAATTACCCAATATGGATACTACAACGCCATCATAGCCTTCACAGGCATAATAAGTTTATTCTTTCCATCTTTTGGCGTCGATAATGCCATAGCCAAGGAAGCAGCTGAAGCACACGCTAAGGGCGGCGATGTTAATCCATACTACTCGGCAATGATGGCCCTCACTATCACTATAACAATGGCAAGCAGTATTACCCTTATCGCCGCCATACCGCTTCTAAAGATACCGGCATCGTTAATACCTATATTATACATCATAATATCCACAAACCTATTGAATACGATCGCCAACTCAATGGGGTTCTACTTATGGTTAACCCAGAGAACAGCAACTCAGGGGAAGGGAATGACCATGGGTAGCCTAGTGTATAGAGTATCGGAAATCGCTCTAATAATAATTATGCGTAACGTGTACGCTATAGCCATAGCTAACCTATTAAATGTGGTAACGGCTCTCGCCTATTATGCATATAATGTGAGAATAATTCCAAGTATTAGGCTTGGATTAATTGTGCTAAAACGGAGAATAATGCAATTCCTGAATAGCGGCTTCCAGTTCTGGCTAGCCTGGTACATAAATAATATGGGATCCAACGCATTAAACTATATGGTGTATCTCTACCTAGGGCCCCAATATTCTGCACTCTTCGGCATATCCACCCTAATGATGAGTGCAGTGAGCAACTTCAGCCAAGCAGTGGGCAACGTATTTGGATCCACAGCAGCCCACTCTCGCTCCTTGGGCGGGGACGTGGGGAGAACCGCGATGGAGTACTCAATTGCCGCCATAGCCGTGGCTGGAGTCCTATCAATAGCGGCCATAGCGATGCTTCCCCTACTTCCCATAATTCATGTCCTCAATGGCGATTATGCTGCCGCTCTTCCATATGCTGCACTCCTCTTCGGCTTATCCCCCCTAACCGCCCTGGATGGCGTGTATATGATGTATTACTGGATAATGGGGAGGGGGTGGAGCGCTGTTCAACGTGCCGCTGCTGGAGTAGTGACCTCCATCATCTTATTCGTTGCCATGGTGGGAAGCATGGGGCTCTACGCCGCTGTGCTAGCCTCATACATGGGGTTCCTGGCTACGGCCATTCTTTATTGGTTGAATAATAGACCGTGGAGTCCCCGCATGTGGCTCATGCTCACAGCATCGACCCTGCTACCCACTATCAGCGCCTTAATTTATGCAATGCACCCCATCTATTGGCCTCTCCCCCAATTGATTACCGCGATAATCCTTGTATTGCTTCTATTAATTGTGAAGCCTCTCCCCAAGAGCACCGTGGGCCAGGTTCCGCCCCTCTTGAGGAGAGTAATTACGTGGTTCACGCGTTAACTTATCTTTATGCATAGATTACTGCCGGGGCACAGCGCCCTGACCCACGCATCCTCTCCAATAAGCACTATCCTGGATCCATTAGGTTCAATGGGGAGAGTTCGCGGAATTAATCGCCTCAGTAAGCCCGCATTATCGACCCAACGCCGCGGCTTCACTCCAAGTACCCTTATCGCCTTGACCAACTCATTCACTGCCTCCTCATAATCGCTCGGATCAATTAATCGTTTAATGACCGAGTTATTCCTATCAATTATGGCCAACTCCGCTCCTCCCCTCTTTAATGCTTGGGCAAGTAGGAATGCAGCTGCGGCGCCCAGCTTATCCGCAATCACCTCACTTGATGCATACGCCAGCACCGCCAGCGTGAAGTTTGACTCGCTCTCCATGAGCTTAATCACGTACTTATCCAGTTTAAGGCTCTTCTTCCAGTGAATCCTCTTGATTGGATCACCTGGAACATACTCCCTCACCTCAATTATGTCCCCCGCGCCCCCGGCCGATGCCGTGGACAATAATTCCCGCCCCAACTCAATGGCCTGTTGGGTCCTCGACTTGACCACTATTGGGGGATGCTTGATCACCCTACTTGCACTTATTAATCCCCTCTCATCAATCAGCCTCAACCTCATGAGAGGAACCTTAACGCCGCCAAGGGAGTAAAAGGCCATCGCCTTAATCACGTCTCCCCCTAGGGACACAGTGTTCCTCTCAAGCTTGATTTGCTTGGGCGGCTCAATGATGACCCTCATCGATGACTTGGGGACTGAGGATAAGCGTAGGAAGTATGTCCTCCACTCGCCGGCCACTGCCCTCACCTCCCCATTGGTGCTTAATGTAATGTGGAGTGTCTCGAACCTGATCCAGGTCAGGAATGCCGCGGCCACGATGTAGGTCGTGATTATGATTAGGGATAAAGCGGGGCCGGGGCCCAGGAGAGCGAGGGATAATAATGATGAGGCTAGCAATGGCGTGGCGTAGATCCACCATGGGCCTAAGTTGCATGACTTAATTGATGCATCGAGCACCGGCACCAGTATTAGGGATAGGGCTAGGCTTATTGGCCAGGGGGAGAGGATTAATGCGCCCATGTGAAGCATTGCCAACGCGGCGTCCCTCCCGCTCCGGAAAATCAATTCAATGATTAGGAGGGGAACGGCGTAGGCATAGATGATGGGGTGCCCCAGGTTCAGCGCTATGTAGATGAGGGGGAGGACCTTACGAGTCAGCGTGAGCAGCCGTATGGGGTTCACTGAACGGGCACCGGGACCTCGACCTTATTGAGCGCCTCCTCCACTATCTCCATTGGATCCGCTGCCTCCCTGTACTCGGGCCTAATCACCACCCTATGGGGCAACGCGAGCCGCGCGGCTGCCTTCACATCGTCCGGTATAGCGTAGTTCCTGCCCTCCAGGAAAGCAAATGCCCGGGCCAATTTATATATGCTTATGGGGGCCCTAGTGCTTAATTTAATCATTAGACGAGCATCGCTCCGCAGCAGCCTAACGATGTCGAACACGTACCTAACCAAGTCATCGCTCACGTAGACACCCTTAACCGCCTCCACCAGTTTCCCAGAGTCCTCCACCTTAATCGCTGGATCCGGCTTAGCCAACTCGCTCTCTATCTCATCAATGCTCCTCAACACGATTGCCTCAGTCTCCTCAGCAACATAATCAACGCGTATACTGGATGTGAACCTATCAAGCACGGCTATCGGTAACTGAGACGTGAAGCCCAGCTCAACCTCGGCCACGTTCATCGTGGCCACCACTATGTGGGGATCCGGAAGCTGGAGGGGGACACCATCAATCGTCACCTGCCTCTCCTGCATCGCCTCAAGCAGAGCAGAGAGCGTTCTAGGGGGAGCCCTATTCAATTCATCCAGGAGAACC
>JBMFVP010000087.1:0-4428 GCA_049965935.1 Thermocladium sp. | reverse complement strand
CATTGTTTCTATTCTCTTGCTTAGGTCATCTATTCTCTTGTTTGTTTCGTTTATTCTGTTGTTTAGGGTGTTGCCTAGCTCGTTTATTCTGTTATTCAACGCATCGTTCATATCATTCATTCTATTATTAACGGCCTCAAATCTGGCATCCATGTCCTTTTTAACCTCATCTACTCTATTATTAACCGTCTCAAACAATGCATCCATTCGCGTATTTACTGCCTCTATGCTCTTGCTCAATGACTCAAACACTAAATCTATTCTCTTATTGGTTTCATCTATTCTCTTATTGGATTCCCTAAACATTCCAATCATTAATATTACCAAGTCCTCCGAACCCAGCTTCTTCCCGCTCTCCACTTTCCGCAGAACAGCCTCCAGCGACTTATCCACAACAGAACCCAATAATTGCTCCATTACATACGATCAGCAATTGCATCAATTTATACTTTAGCCGCATGAATCATATGCTTTGGCATCACCAATGTCGAAGGAATGATCATTCTTCTATATTATTGGAATAAGGTTAGGATTTATTTCTATAATATAATTGATACAGGAGTAAGCCCCGTCTCTGGGGCGTGGGGGGCATTGAGGGGGCGTCATCAATTATAAAGCTTTACTTGAACAGTTGTTCATATATTCTGAATTACAGAACAACCCTTTATAACTAAAACATGGCATGCGATTAGTTATGGGTCTCAATCCACATGATCGCTTCAACATGGTAATTAACGCCATGAAACTAATACTGATGGATCATAGATTAGCCGCAGTATTTCTATCCTCTATTCCACTCCTCTTCCTCCTCTATTATTACCTATTTACGTCGACTGCCCTCGGCTATTTATATCTGGGTCGCCTTTATATTATGTACTCAATAATTGCATCACTCATATTCTCGGTCTTGCTCTCGGCTTCCCTAGTAATGGATGTCTATGCAGCGCTAATGAGGAGGAGAACCAGGAGAAGCTTGGGAGGTCTAGCTGCAGCGGTCGCCGCAACAATGCTTCCAGCAACTTGTTGCTCCCCATTGCTTCCATCACTGGTAGCCCTAATCGGTGGTTCATACCTAGCAATAACAATGACAGGCAAAATCCAGGGATTAATAGGAATATATGATCCAATTCTAATTAGCATAGCAGTAGTTCTCTCACTGGTCTCCCTATACTTGTCCGCTAGGTCTATTCAGGGGGGATGCGAATCATGCAGAAGATGAGCCGAGTCATAATAGTGACCATTATTGTTATCATAGCAGTAACCGCAATAGCAATAATTAAATTAATGCCGCATAAAGCAATTGGAATAAGCGTGGGGGATGAGGCTCCCTCGGTCTCCTTTACATTAATTAATGGCACAATAGTTAACTTATCGCAATTAAGGGGTCACTATGTACTGCTCTACTTCATAACCACATGGTGCAGCGGCTGCGCAGCCGGGGTAGAGACCATTAATTATTATGCCCCGCTCATTGCTGCAAAGAAGATATTGGTAATTGTGGTGGAGTCATATGATGACTTAGGTTACCAAGGAATGCCGCTGCCTCAATTCATGCAGAGATTCGGTGGCCCATCCCGTAACTGGCTAGTAGCTGGTTATGCTAACCTCACAGCCACGGAGAAATATAACCCAGATGGTTACCCAGATATTTATTACCTTATAAATGACCGTGGAATCATAATCTATAAGAACGTGAATCTAGCATCAACGTTTAGCCAGGCCCTGGATGAAATAAAGGCAATAAAGTAATTGCAATGGTAGGCACATATTGCTGGAACTTAACGCAGCACACTCTAGCCCCTTTCTTTACTTTATTTTGGGCTTCATGTCTGCCTTGCTCGGCGTTGAATTAAATTGTAGGCCATAATTTTTATACTGGTCCGTAATCCGCCATGCATGAAAGGGGAATTAAGCAAGTATGGCGACGCATTAATCAGGGTTGCCAATGCCTTGAGGAGCAATGGCATTGATTTCGAGTTAATTGGAAGCATGGTTCTCCCCATCGGCTATAATATTTATTGGGATGTTCACGATATTGATCTATTCATAATAGGCGAGAGCCCATTCATGAATCCGGATAAGTTCGAGAGGATAGCCGCCGAAAATGATTGGGACGTCGGTTCATCAGCATTCGGCAATATGTATGTAGAAGTCCTAGCGGGGGACACAATGATTAGGGTTGATTTAATGGAAAACGCTCTAGATGTATATATACCGAGTGAATTATTGGATGATCATATTATGGCCAAGATCAATGGAGTCGAGATCAAGACAATGAAGGTGGAGGGCCTAGTCGTATTGAAGGCAAAGGAGGCAACCGATGATGCAGAGGAATTCCTGGAGGAATTAAACGAGAGATTAATGGATTCATCTATTCAACTAGATAAGAAGAAGATACTGAGATTCATCGAATCATACCCAGAGGACGAGAGGTCATCATTGCGGCATAGGATAGAGATAGCTGGAATATATCTGGACTGAATTGGGAACTTAACTAATGAAGGTCTTCTTGCTGACGAGAATGGGCATCGTCAACGGTCTCCGCGGGTAACCCTCTATTTCCTTTGATATGGAACCAATCAATTCATCGATGCTAAGCGATGCTTGACCGGAACCCCTGATCCTCACGCTGAGCATCCCGGTCTTTAATTCCCGATCCCCAATTATCACTATATAGGGCACCCAGTGAGTCTCCGCGTCCCGTATCTTCTTGTTGAGGGTTTCATCTCTATCATCCACATCAGCCCTGATCCCGCTCTCAGCCAGTTTCTTGGCTATATCAATTGCGCCATTAACGTAATCCCTGGAAACCGGTATGACTCGGGCCTGTATTGGCGTGATCCATGTGGGCAGCCTCGGCACTTTGCCGGCCTCCTCATCTATGGCAGCCTTATCCAGAAGCGCGAATATAAACCTCTCAACCGACCCAAGTATTGCAGTATGTATTATTACTGGGTGCCTTAACTGGTTATTCTCATCCACGTACTTTATGCCGAATCTCTGTGCATTGCCTATATCGAACTGGAATGTAGCTATCTCCCTGGGCCGCTTTAATTGATCTATTATATGGTACTCGACATTGAGCACCCAATAATACTTTGATTCATTCAATACGCGGACAAGTATTGGCTTCCCCTCCCTCTTGGCCAACGTGAAGAGATAATCCTTATGCTCATCGAAGAAGCTTCTAGTCACATTATAGAGACTCACGTAGTCTCTTCCAATGCTCCTTATCTCGCCGAATATCTTCCCATGAAGCCGTAACCCAACCTCCATTGCCTGCTCTAAGTCCTTCACGAAGATATGTAGATCAGGCATGTAGAACCTCCTCAACCTAAAGCAGAGCACTGTCTCCCCCGGCTGCTCGTATCTATAACTATCCGCTATCTCAAGCATGCCTAGAGGCACGTCCCTATAGCTTAGAACCCAGTCCTTTATCATGGCGAATTGCTGAAAACACGCCGCATACCTCATCAATAACTCCTCATCGGCCTCGGTCATGTACATTCGCTCCCCGAATAGCTTCGCGTGCTCCGATATTGCGCGTTGATCGGTTCTAAACATATTGGTTCCCCTTATCTTGAAGGCGGGGAATCCCAAATCATTTGCTGCCTTCCACGCATAATCCTCCACAAGCTCCATCATTAGGGTAGCCATCGGCCCATACCTCATGTGCCCCACATCAGATAATGGTTCCCACTCAAATCCAAACTTCCTACAGTAATCCAGATACCTTGGCACTTTTCCTCCCCCTAACTCATGCTTAAACACCTCTTTCTCAACCAGAATCCTTAGGTCTTCCTCGCTTGGCTTGAATTGATACTTATCGGCTGGGAATTCCTCT
This sequence comes from Thermocladium sp., assembly GCA_049965935.1. GTDB lineage: Archaea > Thermoproteota > Thermoprotei > Thermoproteales > Thermocladiaceae > Thermocladium. The sequence continues at coordinate 584 of JBMFVP010000087.1, read as the reverse complement.
CCATCGGGAGTTAATATCACATAGAAATCATTGATCACCTTCTGTTCCTGCTTCTTTATTGATGATGGGGTTATGGTTCTGCTCAACTCAGATAAGGGATGACCCAAGCATTTAATGCTGAATGCCTTGTACCAACCAAATGGCGCCTTCTCCACCTCAGTGCCGGCCTTCTCCTTAACGGAGCTAAATAACTTGTTTAGTATATCTATTGCTCTAGTTGGCGACGCCAAGTCAGGGCTGAGGTGTGCATATGGATAAATAACTATGACGCTCGCCTTCACCTTCCTCGCGACATCTATTATGTCGCTTGAAACGGATTCCAGGAACTCGGGGGCATCATTATCGTCCTTCTCCACCGTTGTGAAAACAACTAAAGCATTCTTTGCAGAGTATTCCTTCTTATCGAGGGGCTCTGGCTCATTTATTGCCTTCTCCTTAACCGTGTAGCTGAAGTCCTCCGCGTGAATTAAGAGGAGCCGCATTACGTATAGTGACCTTAGGTGTTTTTAACATTGTCGTCGCAATAATGATTTACCCCTAGCCAGAGACATCAAGTGTATAAAGGCGGTTTATTGCTCGGTTCC
>JBMFVP010000086.1:0-4578 GCA_049965935.1 Thermocladium sp. | reverse complement strand
AGACCGCCGTCGGTATGCCTAGCTCCCTCAAGTACTTGGCGTATGTGCCTCCTCCAATGCCTATTGGCGTGGCCGCCACTCCCCTCGTCTCCTGTAATGCACTGGCCAGCATTGATACGACTGGGGAATTGAGGGGAGTTGGTTGGCTTGGGTCCTCCCTATTAACTACATCGACCCTAGCTTTACAGCCATAAATTGAGCAAAATGATTCGGCCAACCTCTTGACGTCCTCCAGGACATCGCTCACTTTATAGATTGGAAGTATCCTGCAATCAAAGTAAGAGACATCAGTGCCCGGCACAGTGTTAACGTTATCCACATTCTTCTCTCTCCTAGTTGGCTCGAATGTGGATGTCGGTGGATCAAATGTGGGATCAACTGCATTGTATCGTTCATGTAGGAATTGATCTATTTCTAAGGCCAGCCTCATGCCTAGCCTTGCCGCGTTTAATCCCTTGCCCGGCGTACTAGCGTGCGTCTGTCTTCCCTCCACGCTCACGCGTAGCCACAGTATCCCCTTCTCCGCCACCTCTATCTTGGATCCGTCAGGACTACCGGCGTCGGGCACTATAACTAAGTCGCTGGGCTTTATTATATTGGGCTCCACTTTAAGGATGTGTTGAATGCCGTACTTGGATCCAACCTCCTCATCGCTTGCCAGTATTAGACCAACCCCACCCAGTCCCTCATCCATGGCTGCCTCAGCCAATAGTATTCCCTCCACTATGCCCTGCCCATCATCCTCAACCCCCCTCCCATATATCCTGTCTCCCTCTACCGTTGCTTGGAACGGAGGATACTTCCATAGCGCGGGATCCCCCTCCGGCACTGTATCCATGTGGGCAATTATCCAGAGGGTTTTCTCGCCCTGAGTTCGTCCCTTTGCTCTTGCAATTATATTGGGCCTAATTCCTCCCTTGGCCCTTGGGTCCGGCGCATCTATTCTCCTCACCTCATCAAAGAATGGCTTTATATATTCCTGCAGAAAAATCGCTCTATCCAATTCCCCCTCGCCTCCATTTTCTGGTGCTAATGCCTTGATGGGTATCATTTCCCTCATTATCTTAATTACATCTTCCCTCAATTTATCTTTGTTCATGTATTGGGAGCCGTGCATCAATAATAAAACATTTCCGCTTTAATTGGTAGTAAGGCAATTAGATTAGCAAGCGATAGTAAATCAATAGGGAACTATTAAGGATCCCACATCATTCTTGCCGACTAGAACTGATTCCAAGGCATCCGGAGTCTTTCCATCTATTATATACATACTTATTCGACTCCTCTTCATTATGGAGAGCGCCCACTTATCTATTAATTCATACGTGCCGGCTATTATGTTCGCGCTCTGCTCAAGTATTTTCTCCACATCACTTATCGTTGCTTTAGGTATCCGCGTTGCCGTGGGATCAACCATGGGGTCCCGCGCATATAATCCATCTATATTCGCGCAGTTTATGATTGTTGAAACGCCCAAGTATTCGGAAACTAGGGTAGCCACCATTGTAGTCGATTGACCTGGCTGGAGCCCCCCCATCGCTATGAAACCCGTGCTGCTCCACGCCCTCCCCGCCTCCTCCAGGTTAGTCACTACAGTTGGATATATTCCCCCCTCCCTCTTATTAATCGCATGCACTAGTAACATGGCATTCAACCTACTTGCCTCAATGCCCAGCATATCGTTAGCAGCCTCACTTAATGATAATTGCCTCCCCATCTCTATGTACCGCCTCGCCGTGTCTCCACCCCCCGTCACTATAGCTATTCGCATGCCTTTTTTCCTGAACCTGATTATTATATCCACATACCTTGACACATTATTTACATCATTGAATACTCTACCGCTTAACTTTATTGTCACTGCATCCATGGGATTTAATGATGATGCTCAAGTATTTAACTTTAGAGGGGGAACTTGAAGGCATTGTAGTGAAGCTTTGCCGCTGCTCATTAAGGAATAATCGAAATATAATTATTAAAAGGAAATATATTTAGGGATTTTTAATTTTAATTATATTTTAATATTTTGTTTCTCCACTATGGCTCTATCTTTCCGATGGATTTTCTAATGGTCTTGCCATTCGGGCACTTGAATAGTCCTATCACGACACCCTTCCTGCCCTTGGGCGCCAGTGTCCATACTTTTATTGGCTTTAGTTTTGTGGTGCGTCCATCGCACTCTACATCATACTCCTTTTTCTGATAGTCTTGTAGGTTGACCGGCATGTTTGGTCAGATTATTATTAATTGAACCAGTATATAAGTGGTTAATGTGGTTTAAATGGTAAAATACATAATTATATTTCTCTTTTTACAGGAGTAATTAACATTAATAATGATAATTTCCAATTAATAATAGCAATGTTTTTATTCTTTTAGAGAAATAACGATTTAGTGATGAGAGGCCCAAGCCCCAACATCGTGACGAGACCAAGCATGATTAGAATTGCTGAATCTTTTGGCTTAGATGGGAAAGGAAACATTTATTAACCCATTTCCACAAATAACTCCGAACGAGGCGATTTGAACGGCGGAAAGAAGAACGTACGGGCGCAGAGGCCCACCAAGACGAAGAAATCTACCTAAGCCCGTTAATGAGGGCGACGTAGTGGAAGTGGAGGTCGTTGAGACCTCCCGCAAGGGAGATGGAGTGGCGAAGGTAAACGGCTTCATAATCTTCGTCCCCAACACCAAGCCAGGGGATAAGGTTCGCGTAAAGATCTCCAAGGTAGGCCGATCCTACGCTGTAGGTGAGGTCTCCTCAGAGGAACCCACTGTAAACGCGGGCTCTTCCCAGGCTGATGAGGACGAGGAAGACGAAGAAGAGGAAGAGTGATTCCTCGCTTCTTCTCCCTATAAAATAAGCCATAATCTAATTTATTCAATCATATCGACAAAGTTTAAATAATATAAATTAAAGATTGATCAGTGATGACCACTTCTGATGACGATAGGTGAGATAGCCATGCCCCAGACTGAGGAAATAATTGAGAAACTAACCGAGGGCTTTCCTATAGGTTTTCAATGAATTCTCTATTATCGCTTTATCGCACTCCACAATATCGTTAATTCCTAAGTTAATCAATTCATAATCCATTGAATTCATTTTCAGCGAATTCAAGTTAACCCAAATTACCTTAACCAAGTAATTATCCAGAGTGGCTGCATCTAGCTTTATTAATTGAGTCGAGTTATATGATAATGTAGCCATTCCTCCATCTATGCTGACCTCGACATCATTGCTGGTCATTAATTGCTTGACTTGGGGACCTGGCATGAATATATTGATGTAGCTCGCCTCGCCGCTGGATAATGATGTCACCGCTATATCATCAGCCTTGGGAACCCTGTTCACGCCCTTCCTCAATAATGATACATAGGCATCGGCCACATCCTCCAGGGGCACCTTTGGCGCATCTATTGTGAAGTACATCGTTAATTTAATGCCGGCCTCCACATCTATTGCCACCTCATCCCTCTGTATCCATTCCTCCAGGGACTTTGTTGGCTTAGAGTATTCCCAACTCATATCCATGTATCTCCGTATGCTTTGCTTATTTAGGTACACTATGCGTTCATCTCCACTGCCTAGAGCTGGATCCTTACACGTTATAGCTATGTTGCCTCCCCCATCGCTTATCTCCACGCAATCCTCGAATTCCTCGAATCGAACACTATTTATCTGAAGCCTCTGTTGCTGAGCCACATTGAATAATTTATTTAGTTCATTTGTTGAAATAATGTACTCCAAGTATTTTCCATCGACCCTATAATCATACAAGTCAGGTGGGTGGGACTCTATTATATCGGTTATCGTTAGTGACTTGATGTGGCCGGCGGCTAATGCTCTTTGAATGAATGCCTCCTTTACCAAGTCATCCGTTACTTGTATTAACCTTATCTTGATTAATACTAGTTCCATATTTATGTTAATTGAACGCTGTGGGAAGTTTTAAAACTAATCGTATATGAGCAGCCCAATGCTTGATTCCCGGTCCTTTGAGTCATTAATGGATTCAGCCGTAAAGGAATTACGGCGTCTGGGTCCATTGATTCGCATTAATGCGAAGGATGTATTAGTGCTGGGCGACCTGCATGGCGATCTAGATACGCTTAACAATATTGTATCAAATTATGGAGCGGGTCGACCACGATATATAGCGCTTGGGGATTATGTCGATAGGGGCGAGAGACAGATTGAGACTCTTTATCGAATCCTCGAATTATTTATGGATGGGTCACTAATTCCTCTTCGGGGGAATCATGAGTCTCGCCTAACCAGTTTTGATTATGGATTCGCGGATGAGGCTCTACACTACCTGGGGAATGAGTTATTCAAGCGAGTTCTCGACGAGCTTTTCCCGAGCTTTCCATATGCCGCGGTGCTAAATGATAACTTCTTCTTGGTTCACGGCGGCATACCTAATCCTGTGCCCAAGGTAAGTGAATTAGAGAAGCTGCCTCAATTGGATAGGGATCCAATTAATCCAATTGCATTTCAATTACTATGGAATGACCCAGCCGAGATAAGTGGTTATGCGCAGAATCCAAGGGGGCCTGGAATATATTTGTTTGGGA
>JBMFVP010000085.1:0-4673 GCA_049965935.1 Thermocladium sp. | reverse complement strand
GCGACTAGCCTGTTAATTATGACCGCCTCATACAGCCAATAGGGGAACCTCTCATCAATTATTATCTCCCTATACACCCTTCCCCTCGTTATATCGAATACGTCAGGCACATTATTCTTAAGTATATTATAATAGAGCTGCGGCGTGAAGGCGGCGATCATCATTATGCCGGAGAGGTCCTCTGGATTAAGGCCTAGTTGATGAGCATAATTACGGGGCTCCAGCACTGCGCGTATTATTGTGCCCATGTTTATGACTAGCCTCTTAACTTCATCATTAATGCCGCCGCTAATGGAGACGAGCCTAGTCAATTCATCTGCCTCATCCAGCATCACGACGAGGTATTCATTGCCTCGCTTAGCTTCAATTATCTTACTCATTATATTGAAGTCTAGGCCTATGCTGAGGCTTAGTCGAATTACTTTCACTCCCTTGCCCTCAATTAATTCCTGGGCAGCATCAAGCAGCTCAGTCTTGCCCCAACCATATGGCCCAACCACAACAGCAAGCACGTTATCGCGGCCCCTTAGGAAAGCTGAAATTACCTTATCTATATCGCCTAGTTCCCTCTCCATGCCGACCGCTGAGTATCGCTTTCTCACCGAGGGTAATCCACTGGGATTAAGAGGCCTATCCATTAATCCAAACGCGGTGTAGCTCATTATTAGGCGCGCTCAGTCCCTTAAGTTAATTAAGTAAACATTTAAAATCAAGCATTGAGGCGATGAATATGGAAATAGGAATACTGAGGGCATACGACATAGATTGGACGCCGGAGGAGGTGCGGGACCTCGAGAATGCCATACATGATCGAGGACATACTCCAAGGAGGATATATGTTGATCTCCTTAGAATAGATATTGAGGGAGGGATCCGAGTTCATCAGCAAATCGGCCATCACTTGGATGAGGACGTGACCGGAATTAAGGGAGCCGTGTTAAGGCACATGGGCACGTTCAGGGACTTTGAGCAGTTTTATTATAGGATATGGGCCGTCAAGACGCTTGAGTACACGGGCACCGTTGTGAGTAATCCCGTGGATAAGTGGGTTATTGCGGGCGATAAATTCGCAACCGAGATAGAATTAATTAGAGCCGGGATACCGGTTCCATCCACGGTGGTTACCGAGAACCTAATAACGGCTTACTGGGCCGCTAAGCGATTCTCCCCAATAGTCGTGAAGCCGTTGAGGAGCGCCATGGGATACGGCGTGACACGAATAGGTAATGCGGATGAGGCGATGCACTTCTTCAGTTTCCTCACCAACATAAATAAGCCAATATTGATGCAGAAGTACATGGAAAAGAGGGGGGGCGGCGATTATAGGGTGGTCGTGGTTAATGGTCAAGCCATAGGGGCCGAGTTCAGGAGGGGGATTGATTGGAAAAGTAATGTTGCTCAGGGGGCCGAGCCACTGCCTGCTAAACTAGATAAAGAAGCCGAGGAATTAGCAATTAAGGCGACGGAGGCATTGGGGCTGGATTATGCTGGTGTAGATTTAATGGATACGGCTGATGGCTTTTTCATTATGGAGGTTAATCCAACCATGGCTTGGGCTGGATTCAAGAAGGCTACTGGCATAAATCCTGCCATCCACATAATTGATAACTTGGTTAGGAAAATCAAGTCGTAATAATATTGGTAATTGATTACGTAGTGAGTATGTTCACGTCTTGAACTATGTTTTTCACCTCATCAATTGACTTAAATGGCCTCCTCCGCAGCAATAGGTTAACTCCGTCCCTCGTGATGCCGGGAATCATCATTAAAATCCTCCCGGGGGCAGTATTGATGTTTATGGGTATGGGGAGGCCAATGAGGCTTCTCGGTCCATGATCAACCACAACCACGTTTATCCACTTGCCTAGTCCTAATTCCTGAGGCACATATATTAGGATCGGGTATGACCCTACTTGCCTGGCATAGACCCCGCCCTTAGCGGTTGCCTCAACATATGCATTCCTTAATATGGTGCCCTTTGGAGCTATTCTCCTTATCATTTCCAAGTCAAAGTGAGTCCTAACCCAGTTCTTCAAGGAAAGAAAGAACCGCTTATGCTTATTTATGAGGGATCTAATCGATGAGCGATTAGTCCAGAGAGGCGTTGGTTCAAGCACTAGGACTTGCCTCATGTTAACCCTCCTCACGAGTATCCCTGACTCCAGTACCTTGAGGAGGAATGATTTATTCAATTCATAGGTTTCCTTGGTTTCGCCGGGCAACCCAGCGACGAGGTTTATGCCTGGCAATAGATGGGGTAAACCATTATCGCCCCTCTCTGCGCCAACTTCATTAACTATCTTCATTGCCTCAATGGCCTCATCCGGGAGAACCTTGAGATTATTCATCTTTATCACCCTGGGATCAGCGCTCTCGATACCCATGGCCGCCACATCGCCGGGCGTGTGGTTCCTGATTATCGCCTTAAGTGATTCCCTGCTTTCCTTTGGCCAAGCATAGATTGTGCCGGGATTAACGTTATCTATGTGAAGCACACTAAGGCTCGGCGCGGCAATGCGTATTCCCCTGAATAACTTATCGATAGCGTCCGGATTAGGGCGTGGAAAATCTAGTTTACCCGTGTCAATGGCTTTATATGTCAAGATATCGGCTTGCCTACCCACCCTGAAATGCCTAACCCCGGCCAAGTGCAGCGCCTCGACTTCCTTTATGATGGCCTCCTCATCTCTATACTCGACTCCGCCATACCTAACAGTAGCGCAGAAACTGCAACCGCCGCTCACGTATCGCGGGCATGATTTATAAGTCTCAAGTTCAACTATTAGGTTACCGCCATAATTGGGATGCTGGGTAACTATTCGCGCCCCCTTTACTGCGAATTCGTTCACTTTGGCGTAACTTGTATGAATCATAGCCGGACTAACATGCTCAAGGGAGAAACCCCTAGAGACAATCTCATGAATAACTAGGTCAATGTCTCCAGTCACTACCAGGTCATAATACTTGGCGAAGAATGAGCGGGGAATGGATATGGAGCCACCGCCAACCCCGAAGCCAAAGCGCGCAACTGGTCCACCAAGCACCTTAGGGATCTCCAGCCTACCGATCTCTATTAACTCCCTTAGCTTTATGGGGTCGCCGCCCAAGTACTTGCCTGGAGTAACTATTCCCGCAAGCACGACCAGCAATCTTGAGGAGGAGACCAACTTAATGAGCGTGGACCAATCACGTCGCACTTGATCTATCGTGAGGTACCTCACGTCAATGGATGAATCAATGAGCCACGTGGCCCCAGCCACGTACCTGGCGTATGTATCTAGGTATGGCGGTACCCCCAGCCCAGCAGGTTCATCGTCATAGCCATCCAATACTACTACCCTATCCACAAGGCTTAGGGACGGGTAAAGACTTAAATCTTGCCTCGATACGTAAAGGTGATGAGGGAGTGATTATAAGGAGGTGAGCTGAGGCTTTTCTTCGTGATGATAAGGCATTTGGTTGATGTGGATGATATGCGCTGGAATTGCTGATCAGCATGAAAATGAAACAAACCATTCCTAGAAACTAAATATGAGGCTCCGGAAACCACTGCCCACTTAGGGCTGCATAATCATTAGTTTAAGGCTCCTCATAACCACTCTAAACAAGCCACGGGATCGCTTTGATATCAACAATGTGATGGCTAGATATATTAGCGTCGATACCAGAAATGCAACAACTAGCTCGGCCAACGTTATGTAGACATCATGAACCAACTTGAACCGCAGGCGAAGCGTCACTAAGTAAATGACCATGGCGGAGACCACTGTCGGCGCCACGTAATCAATTAATAGGTGGGATGCTGGAAAATCTATGCGCATCCTCCGTATTCTAAGCATCCTCAAAGTGAACGAGACCGAGAAGCCTATTATGTTTGAGATGGAGAACGCCATGACTATCGCGAATGGAAGGCCACGGAGCAAGTAGAAAATGGGTATGGCCAGAACTATGTATAGCGAGGCCCTAACTAGGTGAAGCATCTTGGAGAATCCTATGTGGCTCCCCCAATAGGTGCCCAGTGTGATCTCTCCCTCAAAGTCCACCCTATCGACTCCACTTATCAAGTTATCCGTGAATGTATTTACTAGCGACACAGTGTTTGAAATCAGGAATAAGAGTATTGGTAGGAATAAGGGACCTATTAGGTTTAGGTCATTGGGTCTCAATAGATCTATTATGAGCGGCTCAAAGCCACCCACGGTCAACACTATCGCCGTATTTATGAATAATGATAAAAACATGTCCCTATAAGCTATCTCCACTCTATTCCGCTCCAGTAATTCGCCATACATTATGCTGGGTATGACGTTAGGCATTGTGAATAATCTACCAATAGCCCTCAACACGTTCCAAACGCCTAAATCAATCAATGTGCCCAGCAGCCCTATTACCTCGGTGCTGAGGGATGAAATGGTATCAGCTATGGAACTCATCATGGATACCCAGGAAGCGCTTAAGGCCCATCTAAACATGGATCTAAATCCCATAGAGGCCCTATGAAAAGGCGTAATCTTAATTAAAGCATAAACGGTAGATACCAGTACTATTATAAATGTACTCCATAGAACCGCCTCTATAGACCAGTCCAGCACCATTATTAGCGGTATCACTAATAATTTAACTAGTGAATTAATTATGCTTGAATTAATGAATGCTGATCTATTCTTGACGAG
>JBMFVP010000084.1:0-4877 GCA_049965935.1 Thermocladium sp. | reverse complement strand
CTTAATAAGTACTGGAGCGTGGGCAGAATACGGCTAATCGATGATGTACATCACACTACTGGCATTCCACGTGATGCATTGTCACGAATACTAGATGCAATGAATAAGCAGGGCCTTGTGGAGATAGTGGAACCCGGAATAGTTAATAAAACGGATAAGACCCCAGTCATTGGCATTAAACTATCAGAGCTTCTTAATTAATTTCTCACACCAGTGAATAGGTAATAAAAGCAATAAACCTTGCCTCTTCAATATGGGAAGGGGACTGACTTGGCTCTCTCAATTCCTAGGAGACTTCCTTGACCTACTCTGTTCCATAATATCCTAATATTATGGGACTGGTCTATCCCGATGAGATGGATGGAGAACCAGGGAAAGTTCATGCATTAAGTCACCGTTTTAGAAGATCTCTAATGTTCTCTACAAGATACCCACATATTCCTTGGCTAATTCCAAGTATGCTTTATAGTTATTGATTATACGAGTTTTGGCATCGTCATCAACTGTTTTTATTACCTTGGCCGGAACACCTACTGCAATGCTATAAGGCGGTATCACCGATCCTTCAGTTACCACAGCGCCGGCGCCTATTATCGAATAATCACCTATAACTGAATTGTTTAGCAGTATTGCTCCCATTCCTATTAATACATTATTTCCAATCTTTGCACCATGAATCAAGGCCCTATGACCTACTGTAACCCCATTGCCTATCTGGGTAACTATTCCCTTATCTGTATGCACTACGGTAAGGTCCTGTATATTGGTGTTATCTCCTATAATGATCTTGTCCTCATCCCCTCTAATTACCACAAATGGCCATAGACTCACATCATTGCCTATCTCCACATCACCTATCACATACGCAGTACTCGGTATCAATACATTACTACCTATCCTTGGATACTTATCCCTATACCTTAAGAGAGGCATAGAAAAATACCCATTTTAGGCTTTAAAACATTAATTAGAACAATTCAGTTCATTAAGATGAATCGACCATAGTCAACATCAAAATCATCATGCAAATTACCCACATCCTAGTGAAGGGAGTTCCACAAGTGATAAAGATAAACCTCGCCTTTTTAAGGCTGGGATGGATCCCTTTATAGAATGTTTTTAAATTAAACTTAAATTTTCCCTTATGACCCCTCTAGTGAATTTCTTGGAGGGGCGGGAGCCGATCCCCGCAATGCCGGGGAGGCGAGTAGCAATGAATGGGGGGGTGCAACTCTCTAGACCCTGGGGAAACCCTCAAGATGGGGAGGAGGTCAGCCGTTTGGCTCTCTCATTTTTTGTTATCTAAAAACAAAGGCTTATAAGAGAAACTAATAAGATATATAGGATGAAGATAGTAGTGAAGTTTTTGGCTACGTTTTATGATATGGCTAAGACTTTGAAGATGGAGCTTGAGCTGCCTAATGGATATACTGTACGTGATCTTTTGAAGATAATAGATGAGAAAGTGAATCCAAGCATATCTAAAACTTTGCTTGATGGAGATAAAGTACGGGATGGATACAATATATTAGTTAATGGCAGGGCAATAGAGTTTAGAAGTGGACTTTTAACAGAGTTAAATGATGGTGATGAAGTGGTTCTGTTGCCGCCAATAGGTGGCGGATGATTATATATAATTATTACCTCATTATTGGTAATGCTAGCATAGAGGGATGGTATCCTCAAATAAAATATTATAAATGGGTGAAGCCTAAAAATGGGAATTAAAAATAAGTAAATGCAATAAAAGATTAGAGATAGAAATGAGCGAGAATAATCTTTAAAGAGACAAGTTTTAGTTTCTCTAAACCCTCATCTTTATAAGTAGATAAATCATTATGGGTAATCTATGAATAAAAGCTTGATGTTGCTAAGCAATTTAGATAAAGTGAAGTCAATGGATCTGCAGCTTATAGAGTCAACTCTTGGAAATATTTTGAATCTGCTATATGGAGGTAACGATGATTCTGGAAACAATGATTGCTGCACAGAATTAGTAATAGATATATTGCATGAATTATTGGCATCACTCCACATAGCCATCAATTCACACCCAATCGGAAACTATAGGGAGCGAATAATAAATGAGATTTCTGCATTAAGCGAAGTACCAAATGCCTGCATGCTTGATCCTGCATCTGAATGCGCAAAGCTAAGCATAAGTAGAGAGACCGCTAGAAGCATATATGAGGGATTAGTTCATGAACTGCGATTAATGGGCATAGGCAGCCGCACAATCTAGTTAAAAAAAGAAAGAAGGCTTCTTCTCCTTAAGTGGTAATAGTTATCGCAATGATTAATTATTTCCTCTCATTAATTATTTATTAACCATTGGTTAAACCATTAAGTGCTGGAAGTTAGCCTTACCTTTATCGTACCTGATTCAACGCTCTTGAAGTTGGGCTCCCTCATTATATTAGCTTTTTTAAATGCATCCACTAACGAATCTAGGTCTCTATTCTTTATTATGTTCCATAAATTCATGACAGGTTCCCTATAGAGGCAGGTCTTTAATCCGCCATTTGATGTGAGCCTCATGGTAGTACATCCGGCACAGAATGTTGGATTTCTATAATTCTTTATTAATTCCACCTTTATGCCATCCACCATGAATAATGGTCTATTATGGAGATCAGCCCTATTTCCGATAAATCTTCCTCTTTTTTCTAATAATGGTAATACATTGTTTATATCGTAATAATACTTCCCAAATATATGGGACCCATCACCCACCGGCATTAATTCGATGAATTGTAGATTGAACTCATTAGTGACCGCGAAGTCTATTATATCATTTAATTCATCGGTATTTATTCCGTTTAATAGAACCACATTTAATTTTATTTTATTGAAGTAATTCTTGGCCTCCATTAATCCATTTATAACCTTCTCGAAACCATTAACTCCAGTTATATACCTATATCGATCGCTTTTTAAGCTATGCAGCGAAACATTTAGCCTAGCTAGACCGGAATTCCTTAAGTCCCTGGCCAACTCTTTCAAGTTATATCCATTAGTGGTGAGCGAAATATCATTTGGCCGTCTAGATGATATCTCCTTGATTATATCCAAAATATCCCGCCTTAAAAGAGGTTCTCCCCCCGTTATCTTAAAGTCATTTATTCCGATCTTCATGGCTGCATCAACGACGAAACCTATATCGCTAGGGGAGAGCTCTGGAATTAACTTAGCCTGCCCCTCAAAGTGACAAAATATGCAGGAAAAATTACAGACGCTGTTAACAACTATCCTGAGCTTAAGCAGCGGTCTACCATATCCATCTATTAATGCCATTCCAATAATGACGGCGATACCACTTTAAATAAATTACCACATTAGATAAAACAAATGCTCAAACTATGGAACAAAAACTCTATGAGGAAGGTAAGTTGATTTAATTATGGCTTGGAGGCTGCGCGGCTCGCTTTGTATTCGGCTACGTAAGCCTTCATTTTATCTGTTAATCCACTCGTGTGGCTTTCTTGTTCGATCTTTTTAACTGCGTGAACAACAAAGGATTCATCTTCGGGATCCTTACATCTAATCCATACACGACCATTTTGCCCAACGGTGACGTCGCAGCCCAATTCCTCTCTAAACATGTTAGCCATTGATCCTTTCTTACCTATTACCCGCGGAACCTTTGTGGGATCGACCTCTATCACCACTCCATTTTCTATTCTTCCTAAACGCGCCTCCTTTAATGTCAACGTAACTGGATAATCCCTGGATAAATTGACATCTATTATTTTGGCCAGAATTACATCTCCTATCTTCAGTATTGATTTTAGATCTATGGTAGTCACATCTAATTGCCTTAAGGTAGCCTCATGGATCGAGAGAAAAGCAGCGTAAGGAGACTTTATATCGACCTCCCAGCCGGTGACCGTTATATCGATTACATAACCTATTACCATATCGCCAACCCGAGGCCTATATGTTCCATTTAATGGAATTACTTGGATTTCCTTTTCGCCGGAATCCAATTCCTTCACGTTAATTACTGCAACAGCTGCGGCGAATACCTTATCCCCCTCGGTATAAATTGCGCCACTTATGGGTGAAGCCCCCTTCACTCCTATTTGATCCCCTGGCAAAACTATCTGTTTATCAGATACATTGATCTCCATTATTTAATCACCTTCATTAAATCCATAAATCATTAAAGCAAAGGCGCTCTTCTAGTTTTAAACATATCGTTATAATGATTTTGCTGACCTCTTCCTCATTCTAAATAGGCAAGAGTTCCCCGAGATTAGGGGTTCCTTTGTGGAGGCTACTCCACGATGATTCACAATGAGTAATGGGGTTTCTTGATGAAACTACGATACTAGCCTTCCTCAATAATGCGAGGTCTATGTCTCATTGATCAATTAACTCTCCCCTTGGTTTTCCAGCTTAAACACCGTGATAAGTATATACTAAAGACTGACCTCCTCCCCGCCCTAAAGAGGCGAGGGTTCCCCGAGGTCTGGAGGGTTACGCCCCATTCACGGGCGCTACTCCACTATGATCCACGATGAAAGATAGTGGTTTTTTAATTATCGAAACCATTACGTTTGCTGCCTTCCTCAGAATGTTTAATGCACAATTCAAGTCACTGTGAAGCTCATGCCCCATTGGACAATTAACTACGCCCCTAGGACACCTCTTAACCTCAACACCATGATAAGCACAGTACCTTGATGTGTTATACTCCACCACCTCAAACACTTTCATACCGTACTCCTGAGCCTTCAACTCAATGACCTCCATTAACTCGCGGTAAGACCACAAGTTAACAGTGAACTTATTTCCCTTCTCCCGGGCAATGTTGAGGGGGTAACCCAAGTAGATGATTGAGACGCCTAGCTCATGAAGCGTCCTCACCATGTGGG
>JBMFVP010000083.1:0-4908 GCA_049965935.1 Thermocladium sp. | reverse complement strand
TCTTGAGGAGGGAGAAGAATGAACTCCACGCCTCATTATTCTTCTGGAGGACTGCCTGAGCATTCACGCCCAAAATGCCCTTATACTTCTCGTAATACTTGCTCCACGTCCCCTTAAAATCAACTTGTTCTCCCCTAAAGAATTGCTGCCTCCTCTCGTAATTAACCTCGTTAAACAGCTTGGCTGAGGCGTTGGCTAACTTCCTTAGCTTTCTATCCTGGAAACCATTTGGTAGGAGGCGAACCACGTTAGTCCTCCTTTTTGAGAACTTAGCTTCGTGGACTCCCTCCCCCGGTATTGCGGGGGTAATCGGCTCCCGCTCCTCATCCTCAAGAGATTGACCGGGGGAGGAAGTCACGGAAGGAATAGGTGTTTTGAATTAAAAACATTTCTACAAAGGAGGGTGTTCATCCCCGCCCCTAGAAGGGGCGAGGTTTGTCGTTCGTTTTATCAACTAGCACTATGGCTTGAAGCTTCGCCAATCCTAGCATCCCTTGCATCTCCCGTAGCATCTCGCATTCTCTAAAGTCCGCTTCTTTTCTTGATGCTCCTCATGCTTCATTGTTGAATAGCTTAGTCGAGGCACTCGCTGATCTCCTTAAGACTCCTTTCCTGGTAACCGTTTGAAAGGAGGCGAACAATGCTTGTCCTGACATTTTTATATTTAACTTAGTGGATCCCCTTCCCCCGGCATTGCGGGGATCGGCTCCCGCCCCTCCAAGAAATTCACGGAACACCCCCACAAGCACCTAAAAATTCTAGGAATCCCCGCCCCTAAATGGCGAGGCTTGCCACTTTTTATCACTTATATCTTATATTATTTGGGTCAATTCTATTCAATAGGCTAAGTTCATTATCGTTTAATGGATCTAGGTAGGTGATTGAGTCCATATGTGGAATGAAACCCATGTTTGATAATGTATCGTTTAGGTCAATTCCATGCATCAATGATTTTAGCACCCATTTATTTATTGACTGCTCATATTCCATATATGCTTTTGGTGTACAAAGAACTACCCTTCTTTTCTCATCGCTGGATGGCCCAGGCGCTGTGATGAAGTCAACCTTGGCCGGGAGACTTCTCTTGCTATGATCATTTAACCAAAGTATTAGTTTCCTTGCATGCACATATAGGTAAGCTGCTGCCGCTCCTCCAGGTAATCTGACCCTTGGCTTTTCCCAATTACCTATCACCGATATATTCAAGTTAGCTTGCGCATCTACTTGAGCTGCACTGAAGAACATTATATCTAGGAGCCCCTTTCTAGCTAAGTCAAAAGCTTCCAAGCTGGTAAGTATTCCTTTGCCTCTATGAAAGGCAAAAGGATCTCCAGATGATGGTGTAATGCTTATGTCCTCTGCATCATATATTTCAGCAACGCTGAGCAGCTTAAGTTTCAATCCCCTTGCCTTAGCTAGTGCAACGGCAAGTAGCGGCAATGTTGAAGAGAGACCTACATACACGAGTGAATCATTATCTATGGCGCGACTCATGCAATTAATCACATTATCTATGGGCCTTGCGAAGCTCATAATATCTTCACCGCATCATTATAATTAATGCCACTTCTCACGGATTCATAATAGGATTTTATTGCATCATAATTAGCTTTATATAAACCATACATGGAGGTCGGATAAGCTCCCCGAGGTAATTCGATAACTGCATTAACCTTTATACCAGGAATAGTTAATCTACTTGGATCTTTCTTGAAATAATCCTCATTAACTATCTGCTCAGCTGTTATGATCACCTTCTTTGATGCATAAACCTTGAGGAGATCCTCATATTTGGGACCAACTAATTCTGCATTTCCCTCAGCGTCTGCATTATGTACGTGAATGACAGCTACATCTGGTTCTATTGCCTTAACTACTAGCACATCTTTACCTGTAAATGGATCCCTAGTTAGTCCCCACGTGTTATCATCTAAGTGCATCTTCACAATATTAGATCTCAAATCAACGGAGCTAACCATAAATGGTAATCCAAATGCACCTGCTCGTAATCCAGCCATTATTGCTTCGCACACATCCTCCTTAACCCTCAATTTGCCAGCCTCCGCAAAAATTCTAAAAGCTGGCGCTATTCCAAATCTCTCAAATGAAGCCATAGCCATTCTGACCTCATCCACCTTCCCTGAAAGTATTAGTAAGTCAAAAGCAAGTCCTGGTTCCCTATCAAGTAATCGCAAATTGCGCCTATTGCTGCTTCCGAGAGCCTTTGCAAAAGCCATGGGGTTCCTATGGAAGGACATTCCGCCAATTGTTATCCAATCTCCATCATTGATCAACTCTATTGCATAATTAAGATCAACCAATTTATTTGTCATAGTAAGATTACAAATTAGCAAAGAAAAATAAATTTTTCTACATAATTTAATTGAATTTATTTCTTAGCTAAGTTATTATCTTCTCTTTTTGTGATGTGAACTAGCCCGCCCTTACGGGGGCATCCCCGTCTCGCGGTGAGGATTTCCTGCCTCCTCCGGGAAACTTGCTATACCCCTCACGGAAGGGGACTTTCGCCCCCTTAACCCCCAGAAAGGTTAAAGAATAAGGCTTAGCGATTATCGTAATTGCCAAAGGTCGGTAAAAGGCTTTGCCCTTCATAGAAAACGCTACCACTAAATGGACACGATAATCGAAATGCGCCTACAAGTAACTCAGTTCTAGATATTTATTACTAAGAAAAATTCAAAAAGGAAAACAGATATATAAGGTAAAAACATTATAAAAATGCTTCAATTTAGCTGCTGAAATACACGTCCACTATCAATACAGATGATGAGTTCCAGTAACTCTGATCGAAAGGCAGGAATTTAACTTGAGTCACTAGATTGGCAGCCCAATAATCGTAACCGTAAAATAGAACTCCACCTGGAGTCTGTTTACGGACAAACGAGAATTTGATGGGGGGTTGGTTGGGGTAGCTTATGGATTCATTTATCACTTTGGTTTCTCCTATGTCGAGACCGTTACCTAAAACTGAGGCAAACGCATACTGGGGAGAACCACCGTTTACCCCAAAGACTACCTCTTGGCTTGTTAACTTCTGTCCATTAGAGGCAATCATATTGATTATCATCTTGACCCCGGATATATACTCGTTGGGGGTCGAACAGAGCGGCGACCTTGAACACCGGCAAGTTGTTCTCGGTGAGGTAGATGAGTCTCTCAGGCGCGGGATCTCTGGGTATCCCGAAGACTAAGTAGCCTTGAGTCGAGTAACCGGTAGAGAGGGGGAGGAGTTCATACCTGGATTCTGCACGAGACAAACAAAACCGAAACTCATAGAAGTTGGAACTCCAGGGATCCAATCACTCACTCTATTAGAGCAACCGCCGTTTCTTTGCACCAAGGCGAAGGAAGTAGGCCACTGGGAACCAGAGTAAGAAAAGTTGTAGACGGGGAAGTCTCCTTCGTTGGTCTCCAGAACCACTCTCTCAGGGGAGAACATGAATGAGCCTGGACCATCGTATCTCAAGCTCACGTTGTAAACTACGAAGGTGAGGCCCTGAGACCCCCCTATAGACTGTAGGTACTCCCCAAAGGAGCTAGCGTTTATGGAGTTCAGTATAGTTAGGCTATAGAAGCTGGGATGGAAGCCTATATCCACAGTCAACTCCACTTGACCCGAATAGCTCGCGTTTTCTGCTTGTAAGAAAACTTGGTAACTATCGGACTTACCTTGGAGTACAAACGTGTTGGAGTAATTACCCTGCACCATGAAGGGGCCGCTGGAAGTGATGCCTATCACCTCTACCGGTACCTCCGTGTGATAATTAAAGATTGATAGAGTGAGGGGTATCTTCTCGCCCGTGACTAGGAAGTAGCCTCCATAAGAGCTAGAGTAGAGCGAGCTAGCTTGGTTAGAGGGGTAGATGGAGGTCTGAACTTCGGAGTCATTAGAGTTAGAGTTAATCTGCTTTATGAAGAGCACATAACCCGTCGTGGGAATGTGGGCATTGAGCTGGAAGACTCTGAGTCCATTGGATGTGTTGTACACTATCTGTAGAGGAATGGCAGTCGAGGGTACCTTGAAGACCAAGGTCTCCTCCGCCCCTCCCGAGTAAGTTATGGTAGGTGTTGCGTAAACCTCTCCAACTCCTGGGAGTTGTTCTTGCTCGGCGGAGTATGTACCTTGGGTAGTAACTAGTGCAAAGTCTTGGGGAAGAACAGTAAAGCTGCTTCCTCCATCGTAATTAACCGTTACATTATAGGCAAGGTAACTCTGTCCCAGAAGCCCCTGCAGATCAGCTAACACTGTGTCGTTCACCACAGACTTCACTAACCCAGAGTAGGCGGATGAGTTTAGTGACGTCATGACCTCGAGCTTGGCATTCCCAAAGACGCTTGAAGAAGGCAGAGAGAGGTTTAGGCTCAGCGTGTAACTTCCGTGAGGTGGAAGTAAGATGTGAAGCTCTGGGCTATTGGCTAGCTTTATCGGTCCCTGAACCGCTACTCCTACTAGTTCCACGGGGACAGAGGAGTGGTTATTGTAAATCCTCAACTGTACAACAGCGAAACTACCACTGAGTCCCGAGACTGGCACTATCTGACTCCCAGGTGATGCAAAGACATTAGAATCATTGAAAATTGGAGTCATGTTTATGATGGAGAGGTACTGAACTTTAACGCCAGTAAGAGAGATTGAAGTCCCCTGGTACTGGAGAGAACGTGGCTGAACCCCATAAGGAAGTTGAAAGCCCAGGAAGCCTGTCACTGACCGACCGGGCTGTAATGTTATGGATTTGAGCGTTGTATACTGCATCGCGCTCAGGGCTACTTCATTGTATGATTGGCCATCACTTCCAATGAGAGTGAAATCCGTGGGATCTACAACCGTCGGCGAATTGAGCCCATTTGAAATCGTGACAAAAACTAGCTCATACTTCAGTCCACCTA
>JBMFVP010000082.1:0-4921 GCA_049965935.1 Thermocladium sp. | reverse complement strand
GTCCAGGGCCCATTGGGGCCGCTTGGGGAATTAAATGCCAACTCCTCCCCATTCAGGTAACCGTAAACCGCCGTGGGCGTCTCATTGCTGTAGAAGCCGAACGTGTTCTCCAGGCTTATTCCTGAGTAGAAGTAGCCGGAGTACTGGGAAACAAGGGTGGCATTCACTCTAATCCTCTCGAACCTGACAGTGATCGTTGCATTGCCGCGGCTCGCATTGATTGTTCCAGCCATGGATGAATTAACTACGGCGTATCCGGGCGGTGTCTGTATGAAGTAATCATATGTTCCATTATGAACTATGAAGCTTATGAGGGAAGACGTGGAGTTAAGGGATTCCCCATCCACTGCCGCCGCCCAAGACGTGCCCGGCGCCAAGCCCTCCTCAATGAAGTTTATATAGAGGGGCATGAATTTCACAATGATTGTCTTGCTTCCATTAATGTCGAGGACTCCTTGGGCGGGAGAGGCCTGGTATTGGTTAATCGATGAGGCCGTGAAGCCGTATGTGCCGTTCATCACGGTGAAGGCGATGCTGCTGCCATTACTTGACCTAGTGATGGGGAGGGATAAGTTACCTATAATGTGGGTCAATTTCACGCTCCATGAGGCCCCCATGGGCAGCCCCTCCTCTATGAACGTGATGTTATCAAGCATGAGCGGTTTAGCTGGGTATATCTGGGATAATGAGCCCACGGAGCCCGGGAGCCCCGCGTTCAGGGCATAAATATACCCATTGCTTGGATCGTAGAGGAGCGAAACTGGGTCGTAGCCCGTGATGATGTTCCAAAGCACCGTATTGTTTCCCCCATCTATCACCGTCACGCCCCCATTACTTAAGCCGGGGAAGCTCGTTCCCTCAGTCGCTACGTATATGTACCCGTTCATGGGGTCATAGATAAGCGAGGTCGGGTTAGGCCACGTAGTTAAATAAGCAATCACTCCCCCGCTCCCTATCACGGCCGTCGCATTGGTCTCCGTCTCCCTTATCCACGTGGTCGTATTGGCGCCGGTGAATGGGTTTCGAGTCGTGCTTGATATGTTGACCAGGGAACCAGCGTATATTGATTCATAGATGTATCCATTGCTGGGGTCATACGCTAGGCCGCTTGCCTCGCCGTTCATTATGCTGCCGATGATGGAGCCCGTCGCCGGGTTAATTATTGATACGCCGGCTCGACTCATGTTCACTTCGCTGGATGAAACTAGCCCGGAATCAATCACATATATGTACCCATTCCCCGGGTCATAGAGGAGCGAGCCGGGGCCCGCTAAGCCCCCTATTACCTGAATTACCTGATTATTCGAGGGATCTATCACGGATACATCATTTGATCCCCAATTAGATACATAGATACGGTCGTTGCCGGGATCATAGGTTAAGGCATCGGGGTCTAGGCCCACCGTGATATTAATCAGGTACTTCCTCATTAATTGAAGCACCTTGGCCCTAATCGTGGAGTTAATGGCTGGAGCCGAGTACTCGAACGCCTTCCTTGCATTAAATGATGGCAGAGTCACATTGGGTGGGGCCGATATATTGGTCGTGTTCAGCTTGGATACTATATTGGTCATATTTAAGGCAGTGATGCTGAGCACCATAGTTATGTTGGGATTAATGCCAGTGACAGTGCCGGAGGCCCTGTTAGCCACATAAACATACCCATTCCCTGGATCGTACAGTAGAGCCACTGGATTCATCCCCACCGGCACGTTGAGTAGCACGGTGTTATTGATGGAGCTAATTATGGATACGAGGCCCCTGGATGTCGCGACGTATATGTATCCATTCCCCGGATCATAGAGGATGGCCGTGGGTTGCCCCGCGGACGAGTTGCAGGTAATTGGGAGCGTCTCATTAGGGAGCTCGGGCATGCCGGGGCGTTGGCAGGGATTCCCAACCTGTATATTGGTTACCACCTTATCGGTGGCCGGATTTATCACAGTCACCGTTGTGCCGGTGTTGCTTACATATATGTACCCGTTGAGTGGGTCATAAGCCATGGATGTTGGATTAACGCCCACGGGCACGCTTATGATGGATGAGAGGATCGTGAGGGCCAAGGCGTGGAGGGGCATAATCATTATCGCAGCCAACAGCGCCAGTTCCATAATGTTCTTGTTAATTTTAGTCGCCATTATTTCTAGTTCAACTAGTTTAAAAGCATTTACCTTCTACGAAAAAGCATAATTAGTATATTAATAAGGAAACCTTAAGCCAGATATTGAATAATAGAGTATAACTGCCTCCATTGAACGCCTATGCCGTAGCCTATCCCAGCGGCTGCCGCAATGATTATCCATGACCTGCTCCTCTCATTGGCCCTACTCATTGCCAACACCAGCGTGAGGGGCACCAGCGCAGCGAATTGTATGGTATAGTAACTATAGAGCGTGTGGTTCCCGGCCGCATAGACCGCCCAGTAGCCAAGCCAACTGGCCAGGAGCGATGCTGGAACCGCTAGTTCCCTCCAATCCATTCCCCTAAAGAGGCGGGCCCGCATGTGGGGCTCCAGCATTAGTATGGAGTAGGCTAGGGCCACTAAATAGGCGCCGGGGAGCCCGGAGGCATATAGTGGCGGCGAGTAATCGTTGACGAAGCTATTCAATCCAATCAACCAATCAAGGGGGTTAGAGGCAATGGGGCCCGGGGGCCTTGACTCAGTAAACCACTTCAGGTAGAAGAGCGTATCCGCAATGTAGTTATGTATGCCTCCCACCATATATATTATCGGTATTTGCGGAATTAGGTAAAGCAGGAAAGCCAAGCCAAAGTAAATAGCCGCCCTCTTGGCTCCTCTACCGTAGAGCTCTACGTATGTAAGGGCCAGGACAGGAAAGGCGCCGGGGTACTTGCTGGCTATGCCTAGGCCCCCAGCCACGGCCGAGGATAGGGACGCGCCTCGAAGGTATAGATACACGGAGAGCACTGTGAAGAAACCAACATAGGCATCAAGCATGGCCAGTATTCCGGCATCCCTAAACGTTGCATCCATGAACAAGACAACGATGGCTAGGGCAGCGTACTTCACTTCACGCGTTAATGTTAGGGCAGCCAAGTAAGTCAATGCGAGGGAAGCCATCGATAAGATTATGCTGGGAACACGCCAAGCAGCCGGGTAATCCCCGATCCACAGCATGGCTGCCACGATGAAGTACTTGGCCAGCCAGGGGTGCTCTAGGTTAATGTATGTCAATATTCCGGATTTATCGGGATAATAATAGCCGAACCTGGTTATGCATGATGAATTGCTTAGGGCGAGGCTGGAGACCGAGGCCACGGATTTATTGAACCAAGCCAACCCATAGTCCCCATAGTAAATGGTTGGCGATGCATTGATTGGGGCGCAGCCAGGGTATGGGGACACAGTGACGCCGAACCTAGATAGGGAACCGCCGAGACCGACCTCATTAATGAAGTTCCTAGCCGCCGAGACATACCAGACCTCGTCGCTGACGTATCCATTCATGTGGGGCTGCATCAGGTAAGCATATAGACCGAAAATGATGATTACGGCGGCCACAGGCAAGACTATGAGGATCCTGCGCATTACAGCGAGACGGGCAGCCTTTTTATATCCTTGACGGCGATGAGCGGCCCCTAAACACGTAGGTCTCAGCCAATGCGTAATTAGTTATGAAGCCCAGTATCACGCCGATCACGTAGGCAATGTACCCATTCACGGCAAGCAAGTAATGCAATGCATCGCTTACCGCATAAGTCACAAGGGTACCCCCCAGCCCAGCGACGTGGTACCGCGCAAGGCCTGATAGGTATGGAGTGGGCCTATCCCTAAATGTCCACCCCCTATTCAGGGTGTAATTATTAATTATGCCGGCCTCAATGGCTGGAATCAGGGAGGCAAAGTATGGGAACCCAATGCCCCGCCAAAAAACATGCAGCACGACCTCAGAAACGAGTAAACCAATTAGGCCCACCAATGCGAACTTAAGGGGCCTATAACCACTGAGCCTCAGCAGGACAAGCGAGGTAGCCACCACCTGCTTAACATAATCCAGGACTTGACGCGTGCCTAACTTGCTTGCTCCCCTGGCCCGCTGCCCAAAGACGTAGGGCACCTCCTTAACGGGGCCCCCTACGCAGGTCAAGACGTCGAGAAGCACCTTATACTCGCCCCTCGCCTTAAGGCAATTAACCACGAGACTCCTCCTCACTGCGAAGAAGCCGCTCATGGGGTCACGCACCCCCCTCGTGGGGGGCAGGAGGAGGTGAGCAAGTAACGTGGCGCCTCTACTGATGATTCGCCTAATGAGGGGCCAATCAACCACGCGGCCCCCCTTCACGTAACGACTGGCCACGGCCACGGCGTGCCCCTCCTTAACCGCATCCACGAGAAGCAGAACCGCCTCGGGGGGATGCTGTAGATCCGCATCCATCACCACAACAATGTCGCGACCCGCCGCCCTTATCCCCTCAACCACTGCACTGCTGAGCCCTAGTCTCCTACCCCGCTCTATGACCTTAAGCGCTAGGCCCAGTCTCCTCGCTGCCTCCCTCGCCTCCTCGACAGTGCCGTCGGTGGAGCCATCATCAATTAGCACGACCTCGAAGCCATTGCCTAAAACCTTAACCAGCCTCTCGAGGAGCGGTGAAATATTCCCAGCCTCATTAAGCGTAGGCAAAACAACGCTAACCTCACTCACCTCAAACCAACAATCCCGCGCCCCTCAGCATTAATTTATAAAGAAATTGCCCCAGCCCCCTCCCATGAATCCTAATAGCTTTATATTGCGTTTTACTGCATTGATGCCATGGGACTCCACAGAACTTGTGAAGCCAAGTCATAGAAATGACGATAAAGCCTCATCCCTCACCTTCAGGGCGGGAGGAGGTCAGAGATTATCTTATATGAATAAAATGATAAAACGAACGACAAACCTCGCCCCTTCTAGGGGCGGGG
>JBMFVP010000081.1:0-5043 GCA_049965935.1 Thermocladium sp. | reverse complement strand
GCTCGGCGTGAATCCTCAAGCCAGTTAACTTTAATAATGAGGCTCCCCCTGATCGCCCTCATGGTTGATGAACCGAGCTATGAATTATCGTTCAGCTTGAGGCACGTGGCCGCAGTGCTTGATGGATCGAGGGCATCGCTGAGGGCGCTATCTGTTCTAAAGGACTTCGCCCAGAGATACGGATCGCGAATAACCGTGATATATCAGGGCAGCGACGATGAGTTCCTGGCCCTCGTCAAGGAATCCATGAGCAAGGCAGGCATAACTTACACCGTGGAGAAGCCCAGCGACTTGCTGGAGTTCATTAGAATCAAGGCCCCCGACCTGCTAGTGCTTCCCCTCGAGGGCAGAACAGGCGCAGAGGCGCTTGAGGCGGCGGGGCCAATACTCAGTGCCTTGGCATACACCGAGTCAAGCATATTGGTGCTGAGGTACTAGGAGCGCGCGTTAATTAGGTTCGCCGCCGTTCTCAATGCCTTAAGCTTCTCCAGCGACACCTTATACGCCTCCTCGATATTCCCCGACTCCGTCCTAAGGGATCCAAAACCGCAGTCCGGCTTCACTGCAAACACCTTCTCTCGCCCAACCTTATCCATTATCTTGCCCGCCAATTGAGCTATTGAGTCGGCGGATTCAATGGTGGGGTTCCTCGATGATACCACGCCAATGGCTAGCCTCTTGTCTCCCACGACGTCTCGGGATAAGTAATTAATGTTCTCGGGGGAATCCATGTACTCATTATCCAGTATATTCACTCTCTCAATCCTGCCGAGAATATTGAATACCTTAGGGTTAAGCCTGCCGCAGACATGAATGCCGCGCAGCTCGACATTAATTCCCCTATAAGCCTCATCCACGACTTCCCTTATCTCGTCATCCGAGTAATTAAAGAGGTTGCGGCGGGCCCCCACCATGGTGCCTATGATTGGTTCATCCACGTTCACGTAATTAATGCCCAACTCCTCAAGCCTCCTCAGCACTGAATTAATGTAATTGGCCAGGAAGTGAACTACCTCCCGATCCCCAAGGACTGACTCCATTATATTAGTTGTGCCGGGCCTCTTGAATATGAAGCTCGACAACGTGAAGGGACCCGTGACGCATGCCCTCAGCCCCATGCCTCTCCCCTCATCGCGCCAAGCCTCGAGGGACTCTAGAATGGGTTGAATAGCCTCATCAATGCTCGGCATCTTTAATTCCCCGCTTAACACGAACCTCCCCTCCCTCACCTCCAGCCCCCCGCTTCTCGCAATGGGGGCGAGGAACATATCAATGAAGTTAATTAATTGAGGGTAATTAGGCCAATCAATCCCTATCTCGGAGACATCCCTCAAAACCCGCCTCACGTTCCCCTCATTGTGGGGCAGCGGAAATGAGCCAGTGTAGGTTGTGAATACCACATTAACCGGATTGGGGCAAGACTTATTAAGCTTTCCTGGATCGAGACTCAATGAGCAGTAAGAAGAGGAGCGGTAAATCAAGGAAGAACCGGAAGTTCTTCATAATTGCGCTGCTGGCCATAGTGGTGGCGGAGGTGGGCTACATATCCGCAATGCTTCTGCCGGCGCTCGAGTCGAGGCCCACTAATGCCCAGACCGGCTTCAATTCATTTGCATTAATGGAGGAGTCGCTAATAAACATCTCATCGACCCAGCCATCCCTAGTTAACCCTGCGCCTTACATTAATAGGACGACCCTAATATATGTGACGATACCCACGACGAGCGGTTGCCCTGTCCCACTCACGGCCTTGAATAACTTATCGGCAAGGGGCTTCGGAGTGATACTGGTGCTGATGAATCCATATGGGGTCCAACCCATTCTCCAAGGCAGCCAATTAACCACGTCCCTATACAACATTAGATTAGCATGCGGCGCAGCCCCATCCAGCGGCGTCCTACTCGCGTCGGCGTACTGGGTGACACCAACGCCTGGCCAATTACCTCTTGGATTAATCAACGTGACTCAGCCCCTCGTTAAGATAAACATCAATAACTTGAATCCCTATATGCCGCTCGCCATAGCCACGTACGGTAATGGCACGGTCAAGGGCTTGATTTACGGCCCCAATGCCCTCAACGCCTCAGTAATAGAGAAACTCGTCGATAATTAGGGAATAAGCTCAGTGCATCGCGGAGGATCATTACCCCCCATAATTGCCTCAATGGATTCCAGGTCCTTAATGGAGCACATGAAGGTTCGCGTCCCCATTTCAGCTATGTTCCAGGCATGCCTCAGTTTACCCATGAGGCCCCCCGTCACGTCAATGGTGTCCCCGCCCACGCCAATTAAGTCCCCCCTCCTCAACCTCCTCATTAATGCGCCCCTCCCCGCGCCCTCCGAGTAAACGCCCTCCACATCCATTAGGAACAGCACTAATCGAGGCCTCAATAATCGCGTGATCTCCTCCGCAATGGCGTCTCCACTAATTATGGAGAAGCCGAGCTCCGAATCCATAACCACATCGCCGTGAAGCATGGGAGCCACGCCTCGCTTCACTGCATCAAGTATGGGTCCCGGATTCGCCAGCGATGCTTGGCCTCGCCTGGCCTGAAAAACATCCCCGGTCCTAATGTAGTACGTCGCTACTCCTTCCCTCGCCAATTCAATCGTTAATGCCTGGTTGAGGGCCTCAAGCGCGGCGGTTGTTAGGGAGACCCCGATCAATTGATGCTCATCCCTTGTTCCTCCCCCAAGTCCATAGGCCTTAGCTATTGGGTGAGCAAATGATCCGCCTCCATGAATCAACACCAAGCCCTCCCCCAACCTCCTCAATAGCCTCGCTAAGCCCCTTACCGGCTCCAGATCCAAGCTGAGGGGCCTCGACTTATCGGTTATCGCAGAGCCCCCTATCTTTATAATTATCATTAGTACTCTCTATACACGATGAACTTAGCCAGCTCTATTAAGTTTTCCTTCCCCTCGCTGTCTGGAACTGGATCCAGAGCCCTTAATCCAGCCTCCATGTATTGATTAGCCATGTTAATGGCCTTCACGCGTGAATCGGTGGATCCAATTAATTCAATGGCTCTCCTCACGTCCTCCTCGCCAATGCTGGGCTTCCCTATTATGTTAAGGAGCTCCCTCCGCCCCTCTAGAACCGAGAGCAGTATCACCACGTTGCCCAACTTATGCTCCTTCACGTCCTTCCCCACCTCTTTCCCGAACTTCTTCACGTCGCCGAAAATATCGAGCACGTCATCCACTATTTGGAACGCCATGCCAACGCTTAACCCGAACTCGCTCATTGCCTTCAAGCATGACTCACTGCCTCGCGCCGAGTAGGCCCCCATCCAGGCAGCGAACTTAATTAGTTCCGCGGTCTTCATTCTAATCATTGTTAAGTACTTATCCAGGAGATTCGGCGAGACATCTCTAATCAAGTTATCAACGAAGTATGGATCGGGCCTCCCGCTGTGCTCCATCAATATATCGAGCCGCTCGCCCTCATCAATTGCCTTAATCGCCTTAGCCGTGGCCCTAGCCACCTCAATGGGGTTCCTCGTCTCTAGAACCGCTTCCTCAATTGCCTCCCTATACCAAATCCCGATAAGTATCGCGGCGTTGTCCCCATACTTCCTCCTAACGGTGGGTAATCCCCTCCTCAAGTCCCCCCTATCTATTATATCGTCATAGATCAGGGAGTAATTATGGACTAGCTCAACTATGGCGGCGTATGGAATGGCGCCCCCCACGTCCCCTCCACACGCCTTCGCGGCCTCTATGGTTATGAGGGGGCGAATCCTCTTGCCGCCGGTGGCTACCTGGTACTTAATTGCCTCAACAAAGTCAGGAGCGGCATCTATGGAGAGGTACCTAAGCAGTGCATCGTCTACTTCTCGGCCATGCGCCTCGTGCAGCCTAGTTAAGATATCCTTCATGACACCATAGGGAAATCCCCATTTAAAAGCATTGAGGACCAAGCAATGATGGGAACGCCGTGGAGGGACCCGGATTAAATGCCTCATATTTGCAGCATGTGGGTTATGAATTCAATGGATTTTATGCTTATAAAGGAGCATCTCCTCCTCAGGAAGTGTTCACAATAGTGAGGATCAAGTATAGATTAGTCGCGTTGCGCGATATCATTATTCAATCGCTTTCCTCCAAGGTGATTAAGCAATTATTGCTAAGCAAGTTTGGAGCCGAATCACCGTTGTCGAAATTGATTAGGGATGACTCCCCTCTAGCCAGGGCCCCGGAGAAGCCGATTAAGATGAGTATGATATATAGGGGCGAGCGGCCTCTTTGGAACGAGGGGAAGGGGGCTCCCCTCATATTGAGACGGGGAGAGGAGTATGACTTCTACATAACATTCATCGACTCGCCGAAAAACGCGGCTAGGCTGGGCATAGATGATGGCAATGCATTGAGCGAATTGATGGAGTTGGATGGAGATTTCAGGATTTATGGCTATGGTGAAGTCACTGTCAGGTTAAGTGGCGCCGAGATAATTGCCTCTAGTGAATTGGGGAGCGGAGAGTCGTGGAGCAGCATTAAGCTTGAATTCCCAGTGCCAGTGTTGTTGCAGTATCCGAAGCCGGCTCGCCTAAGGCTGAGGGAGAGCGTTAACGCCCTATACCCACTGCCTCAATTAGTGATTTGGAACATGGTCTGGAGATGGAGCCTATATAGCGATGACCGCCTATCCCCATCGCTTCCCCAATACGCGCCGCTGGAGCTGCGGGAGATTGATCACGGCATCCACGCAGTCACGATTAACATGGGGATAAAGGAGCGGGGCTTCACTGGGTGGATAATTTACCGCCTAACCAGCAAGAATAAGGAGCGAGCAGCCGATTATATTAAGCTTCTTCGACTCGCTTCACTAACCGGCATTGGGCGATCCACCACCCTAGGCCTAGGACAAGTAAAGCTACACCCCCTCAACAAAGAGGAATGATCAAGATGATCCCATTATTCACCGCCACTTCTGACCTCCTCCTAGTCCTGACCTTACCACCATTAAAGAAAGGAGTTATTCTTTCCCTATCTATGCCTAACATATCATTAAGCTTCTCTCCTCTATAATTATATTATAAT
>JBMFVP010000080.1:0-5418 GCA_049965935.1 Thermocladium sp. | reverse complement strand
ATTTCCTCGCTATTTCCAAGAAGAGAAGAAAGTAGGTTCTCCACATCGTCCTGCTTGTCTCCAATGGTTCCATCATCGGACATGCCTTACTATACCCCCAATCATAACTCACCGCACTAATTTAAAAGATTTTCGCCGAATGCATCATTAAACAAATGCCTATCGACAATCCCTAAATTCAAGAAGGAAATCATGAATTCTATTACACATGCTGTGTGCTAGAAGTTTAAAGATAATCCCCGTTCCTAGACGGAACGAGTTGATTTAATTTTTGAATTGCCTCAGGCCTTTTACTTAGCTGATAACTTGCGTGCCTCGCGCTCGGTCTCCCTAAGCATGAGGATGTCGCCAACCCTCACGGGACCCTTGATGTTCCTAGTGATGACTCTACCTTTATCCCTGCCCTCAAGGATCTTAACCCTAACAGTGCTAACCTCGCCCGCTATTCCCGTTCTATCAAGTATCTGAACCACTACGGCTGCGGATGCATCCTCATAAGGGCTCAGCTTCTCCTCGCTGGCCACCTAAGCTCACCGTCTCTGCCTACGCTGAGGCTCCTCCTGGCGCTGCTGTGGCTGTATGGGATTTAGCCCCGCCTTGGCCCTAACATCATTTAATTGAGCAACTAGGTCCTCTAATTGCTGTGAGGCTTGGCCCGGCTCTATTATCACCGCAGCGGCAGCGGTAGCTTCTATTCCAGCTGACTTGCCTAGCTTCTCCTTGCTTGGAACATATATGTAGGGAACCCCCCTCTCCTCGCATAGAAGCGGTAAATGAGCAACTATTTCCGGCGGATCCACATCCTCAGCTATTAGGACCAGCCTAGCCATCCCTCTCTCTATCATTTTAGTGGCTTCATTGCTTCCCTTCTTTATTTTGCCGCTCTGCTTAGCCAAACTGAGCACCTCATACGCCTTATCCGCTAACTCGGGCGGCACCACGAACCTAACATAGAATGGCTTGCCCTGCGGCGGATTCCCGTAGAAGGTCCTCGGGTCTATGGAACTCATGTACCCTCAACGAGCCATATAATAGGCAGTTAAAAATTTTCCGCACAGCCAACTCCTATCCCTTAATCATCGGAAAACTCACAATGCTAAGGCTATTCATCGAAATGAGCACTATTAACTAGGAGCCACCTGCTCAATAATATGGATCTCTAGCCGTGAAACCGCTCACGGAGGCCACTAATTCAGGTAAGCCGGTCCTCAGCGAGTCCAAGTCGCCAATAAAGCTGTTCAGCATGGCTATATCTATTACTGGGATCGGCAACTCTGTTTCCTCTTTTTTCCAAGAAACAATGAGAGGATATATATGAGCATAATGAATGGGTATTCCAAGTTTCTGGATTACGCTTAACCAATTATCCCTTATCAACTTCGCTTTCCTCAGGTGCGACTCGGCAACGCTCCTCATGGCGTTCCTTCTCCACTTCTTTGCCTCGATGAGCAGCACATCGCTTCCCTTCACTGCTATAAGGTCTATTTCCATGGATTCTCCCCCTAATCTGAGCCTAATATTCCGCAGCACTTCATATCCCCATCGATCCATTATGAATCCAATTAAGTCCTCGAATTCCCTCCACTCGATCCTATTGATTATATCCTCTAATCCGCCCGGATCCAACTGCAACGCTAGGAAGAGTCGAGGCACGGTTAACCTCCAGTAGACACCAATCCAAGTAGATAATGGCTCAACCTCACCATCAAGCGAGTCGAGTATTCGGCGAATTATGTCCTCCCCAAGCATCGATTCACTCGCGAGAGACTCCAGCGAAAAAACTTGATTAGTCCTACTGGTTAACTTAAAAAGCGACTCCATGAATATATGAATCGCGTGATGACTTATTTCATCCATGAATGGGTGATTAGAGGGTCAGGGTCTGAGAAATACTTTTCGCCGCAATTAATCGAGGAGACCTTCCTCAGCTATTCTGAAGAGGGCCTCCTTCTCCGGATGCATTGGGGAATCAAATATCTTAGCTATCCTAGTATTCTCCTTGCTTTTCCTAAGCCATAACCTATACGTCGCGCCGTGGGCAACTACATTGCCGCCAGCCGGTTTCTGTGGGTTACCAAAGAATACATCTGGCTGCGCTATTACCTGATTAGTGAATACTACGGCTATGTTATAGAGATCCGCTATTCTAAGGAGCTGACCAATAAAATGATTAAGTTTTTGTTGGCGCTCAGCCAAGTTCTCCCTTCCCGGGTACTCTGCCCTGAAGTGGGCCACTAATGAATCAATAACTATTAGCCTTATGTTTTGATCCTCTATTATCTTCTTAGCCTCATCTATTATTATAATTTGATGATCGCTATTATAGGCCCTAGCATATAATATATTGCGGAGCGCCTCCTGTGGATCCAAGCCCCTATACTTGGCTATTTGAACAACCCTCTCCGGCCTGAACGTGTTCTCGGTATCCACGTACAGCGACTTCCCCCTGAGCCCACCCTTGTCCTCGGGCAATTGAACCATGACGGCCAATTGATGGCATAATTGAGTCTTACCCACACCAAATTCGCCTACCAATTCAGTTATTGCCCTAGTCTCAATGCCTCCCCCCAATAATTCATCCAGTGCCTTGACTCCTGTTGATATATACTTCACGCTCCTCCTATTCTCATACACCTCAAATGCAGTAACAAATGACTTAAGGCCAATTAATCGCTGGGCTGACTGAATTATTTGCTTGGCCCTATCCTCGCTGCCAACAACGCCTAGCAAGTCACGTATACTGGCGTATGCAACATCGCGGGCATTCATGAATCCAGCCTCCTTAAGCTTTTGGGCAGTTACCTTGCCTACTCCATCTATTTCCTCAACATCTATTGCTTCTCCCTGCTGTGATTGTCCCTCTGTAGTCGCTGTCTCCTCCACATCGCTGGTCTCCTCCTCATACTCCTCCACCTCTCCCTCCATAGCATCTTTTTTTCTGGGCATTCTCTCAACAATCCACAATTTAAACCCTTGTTTAAAAACCTAACTAAATAAATGGGAACTAAATGGAGAGATAGAAGGTAATTCATTATAAATGGAAAAGAAGAGGAGCATGGGTCATTTCATGCATTGGGAATCAGTTGTTGAATTGACTCGTCACTCCTCCACAAAGACCCGTAGCTCATCATTTCCCTGTGGAGGAGGAGATCTCATTTATTAATTTGAGGGGGGTCATCTTTGATTCAGTTCTCTGTTTACTCATGTTCTCTATAATCTCATCAAGTTGATCCTCCAACTTGCTTACCCTCTTATCGACATAGTTAATAAAGTAATTAACTGCAGCTCTCACAGGAGCATTGGTTACTCCATTCAGGTAGAACTTGTTAACGATGTCCTTAGCCCAATAAATACTATGGTGGAAAACCGCCTTCAATAACTCTATATGCTCCGGCAGTAAGTTGTACTTATATAGCCAACCGCCCTTATCGCTCCTCACGTGGTTCATGGGCACATAAAACAACGGCACTAGTAGGCTCCTATATGGTCTCATCCTATCCACTAACTCTATTGTCTCCATCACATCATCCGGGGTCTCTCCCGGGAGTCCAATTATCATGGTGACGGCCGGAATAAGCTTAACCTCATGCATAACCGATAAGCCCTCCGTGACCACAGTCCACCAGTCCTCTATCTTATATGGAGCAGCCTTGCCCGGCATAATCATCTTGGCTAATCGCCTAGAGCCAGTCTCTAAACCAACCTCGGCACCCCACCATTCCTGATTCTCATCCTCTATTATCTCCGCCAACTTAGTTCCCATCCTATACTTCGTCTCGCCATATAGGAAGCCACCCAACGTTGTGTGGCTCCAGGCAATGGTTTTATAGTACGACTTAACCAATTTATGCAAGGCTATTAATTTATCCATGTTCGGTTCAATTGTGTCAGAGCCATAGAGAGGCACATCATCTGAGTGGATTAATCCATTCACAACCCCATTCTTCACGTTTATCTTTAATTCCTCCTCTATCTTACTCAGCGGATACCAGCGCATGGGCCTTAGCGTGACCGAACAGAACGAGCAACCCCTCGGACAACCTCGCCCTATCTCTATTAATCCATTCACGCTGGCTCCCTTTATGGTCGGTATCTCATCCACGCTGGGCACATCTCTCCTACCGACATATATGTACTTGGGAATGGGTTCATCATTGATTGCCCGCTCAACTAAGTCAACCACCAGCTTCTCCGCTTCCCCATCAAATACTGTATCGATTCCAAAGTGATTAATTAATTCAGGGAAGTAAAGCCACTGCCACGCTGATGGACCGCCTGCCATGACTTTCAATCCATTCTTAGCCTTAGCCTCATCAATGCGTGGCTTAATCTTGAGCATGAACCTCTTAAACGTCAATGCATTCAGCGGCTCCTTCCCAACAATCACCGCCCAAGTGGAGGACGGCGGATTAAGGCCGAAATAATCATGATGGCTCAGCATGAGTACCTTCGCCTTATTCAAGTACTTATCAACGTGATCTGGATCTATTATTGCAGCATTTATTCCAGCATCGATTAATGCCGCCTCAACCTTCCGCATGCCATATGGAGCCTGGATTGGGCGACCCAATTTATCCGTCTTAACCTTCGGCTCCGCCAACCACTCATGAAACTTCTCGGAAAGAAATGTGAAGGGACCAAGCGTGACGAAGATTGGACCAGTCGATAAGAAGCCCAAGAACTCCTTTCCATGATAATTACTCATCATTGATCGATCTGTGGTCAAGATAACATCGAAACCATTATTGTTTGATACCATGGCAATGCGTAAGCATAACGGAAATAAATATTTTTTGTCACAAATCATGTAGTGAAAATAGCTATGCAAGAACTGCTCGACACAAGCATTCCAGAAGCCGCTGGAATAAACAGATAGTTTCAAACCGGAGGAACCATGCTGCATATAAATAATCTATTAGTGTTGATTTTTTATTTATGCATCATTATGGGTGTGACATTATGAGTATTGCAATTACTATTCCATATATTGCTATTGTTTCAACGAAGGCCAGCACCAATAGGAACATAACCATGTCCCGCTTCTCTAGGGACGCGGAGACAATAGCCGCTCCAGCCGTACCCATGCCCACGCCCGCTCCTCCGGCCGCTAACCCGAAAGCTAGGCCGGCCCCTATAAGTTTCTCTCCGCTTGACGATGCGGGAGAAGATGAGGTTACATTGGAGCTGGCGCTAACGAGCATTGCCACAGCCAACATAGCCAGGGCAGACGCCATTAATGCTTTTCTCCATTTATTTCCAGCCATCATACTATTCGCACCTATCTTCATCATCCGATTTTTAAGTATAACTCTTATGCGGCCACACGTGCTAAAGAACGATAAGTCTCGCCCTTTAGAAGAAGAAACAATAAAAATCAACTAGAAGAGGTACCAAGCATCCTTGATTAAGCTAAGCATG
>JBMFVP010000079.1:0-5445 GCA_049965935.1 Thermocladium sp. | reverse complement strand
GCTCTTGCATGCATCCCTCTCTGCATGTAATCTGGATATGCCTTTCACAGTGCCGTGGCTGTGGAGGCTAAACCAGCCAATGGCTGGATTTGCCGTGGAAGTATCCTGCATGCCTCTAAGGACTTATCCACAGAACTTTCCACGTGCACGCTCTTTCCTTCACCATTTATATACCCTCCACAATTCACCCCCTCCATGAAGGTCAAAGCTTTCTTACTCATTCCTCAGTAATTTTGGGGAGTGAGGCTTGGATCCCCATAATGCTGGCGGGAAGCGATTGATTCATAAAGGTAACCTAATATCTTGGGGGCCTCCATCCATCAGGGCGAAGAGGAGGTTGGGCCCTGTCCGGGGTTTCTATTAATTAGAGTTAAGGGAGAGGCCATAGTTTTTCTTCCAATTAATCTTGAGGTTGTTCTTCCATTGTCATTGTTCAATGTTAAGTTAAGTATTTTGGATATTCTTTTCTCGATTGATGGGTGATCATCCAGCATGAATGCCTTGATTCTAATATATGTTTTTTTCTTCTTAAATACATTTGGATATCCTACCTTTATTAGTGATGCCAATAATCCCTTTATAATTACTGGGTTGATTTCACTCGTTGCTTCCTCTTTGCCTAAGTTTATGACGCCTCTATCTGCCTTTAGTTCTCTCCATTTGTTGTATTGCTTTATTATGATTATGGACCCAATTAGGTAAACTAAGTAGGACAGCGATACATATATTGGACGTAGGCCTAAATATATGGGTATAATCACGGCAAAGATTATTCCGAAAGCATTAGTAGCAGAAAGTATAATCATGAGCCATGTGGAATCATTATTCATTATATGGCTCAACTCATGATACAATACGGCATTTAATTCATGCCTATTCATGCAGGCAAACATCTTATTAGAAATAAATATGCTTTTCTTTGGTAATCCCATGGAGAATGCATTACAGTAGCTGGAGATAGCTATGTATATCCTGGTCTTACGTAGCTTTTTAATATCTTGAGGCAATCGTAATTGGTATTCCTCAATATTAATTACTGGGTTATTGAGTAGGGGTTTAATCTTTGTATTTATGTAATCGAGCGCATCTTGTATTGTTGAATAATTACTAGATGAAAGGAGTGATATTGCTTGCCCCACATTTTCTTCATATTTATCTTTAAGCGTGTTTGGATCTATTTCTATATCTATCTTAATCACGCGTCCATTGGTTATATCATATTTACGGATCCTATTGATGAATATTAGCATTGATATAAATATAACAACTATAGATGATGCTATTGATGAGAACCATGAAATTATTATGTTTTTACTTATGCTAATGGTAAATAAAAATACCAATATGGATACAACAACTGGCATAAACGAGAGTAGTCCTAGGTGTTCCTCTCCTCCTTTTCTTGGATCTATTTTTTGTAGTCCATTACTATCCTCCTTAAATAACAGGACCAAATGCTTCTTATTGCCTCTAGCCATGTATTCGCTGAAAGCATTTAATGCCTCGTCCGTTATGCTATCTTCAGAACCTTGTTTCTTTTTATTAATTAGCGACTCTATTGATAATAAATTCCCGATGCTAACTATTGCATTAATGAAAAATAACGTGATCTCATTATCATAAAGCAAATTATCAATTATATATTTTAACCAATGATTAAACTTTGTCTCTAATCGTTCTGTTAATAAAATCCTATATTGTTCAAGAAATCTGGCATAGGAGTCATCCCTATTGCCAAGCTGGAATGCTCGTAAGAGGTCATTAAGCATTTTCAGTTTATTGTTCATACTTAATAAACCCATTAAGGCTTAAGGTTTAAATGGCTAGTGTTCATTCATTTATTCAAATGCTCATAATTGAATTACCTATAATTGATAGGCTAAAGCCGTTAGCGATATTTTTAATAACGTCTACCTATTTATGGCAATGTTAATCGCATGAATGAACAATTCGATGTCAGTGCTCAAGCTAAGAGAAAGTTAAGGTTTACTAAGAGTAATGATGAGCTTAAGCCCAGCGACTCGGATACCAAAAAATACTTAGATGAGCGGGGATTATCAACCGATCCAATAGATTTAGCATATATTTCATTGAATGATCCGGATACAGTTATTTATATAAACGATGGATATGTTGGGCTAGATCAATTATTGCCTGAAAGTGATTTCTGGAGGTTCATAGTTTTTCTCGACCTTAAAAAGAGGGGTTATAGGGTACGTGTTTTGCGAGGTTCACCTATTGATTTGGCCGTATGGGAGAAAAAGAAAGATGCTATTAACGAGAGGCCAAGGTATATAATAAAGATAGTTAATGAGGGTCGGGGAGAAACTGTTAGGAGCATAATAGATCTAATTAAGTACTCAGAAAATAATGGAATGCAGCTAGTTCTGGCATTGATAAGCTCCGATGGAATATTGACTTATTATAAAGCGTTTACTTTTAAACCCATGAATCCCAATCTATAATTATGGTAACGCTTAAAGAGCTCGAGGAGCTAGTTCAGAGAGCTCGAAAGTATAGATTAAAGATAAGGATTAAGTTTAAGGGGGTCAAGTACGGCGTAATAATAGAAAGCGAGATAAAGGCTCTTGACGATATGGATAGGGTGGTCTCGTGGAGTAAGGCATTTCCACTGGCTCCCCATCAAGTTCTCACAAATTATCCTGTGGAGTCAGTTCAAGTGGAATGCAGCAATAATGAGGTTGTTTGGAGTGGACGAACCATAAGTGATTTACTTAAATCCCTTGATCAACTGCGATGCGAATAATGTTCTCTGACTTCTCCTATATAATGAAGTAAATACAGAGATTATTTGCTTCCCTTATGTTTGGTTCGAGAGTGCAAAAAATATTAATCAATAGTAGGGGGCGGATCATATGAAGATAGCCGTAGTTGGAGCTGGAAGAATGGGTCAGCTTCATTTAAATGCACTAAGTAAGATACGTGCGGAGGATAACTATATTTCGGAAATAGGCGTCTTCGATGTGTTGAGCGATAAGGCTAGAGAGGCAGCTGGCAAGTATGGTGCTGTACATTTATCTAGCCTTGATGATATATTCTCCTTTAAGCCTGATCTAACAGTTATAGCCACGCCATCTGCGACTCATTATGAGTTGGCATCTAAATTAATTGATTTATCTAATTTACTGATAGAGAAGCCCGTGATCACTAAAGTGGAGGATGGCGTATCATTGCTGAATAAGTCCAGGGAGACCGGCCACTTGGTGATCCCCGCTCATATAGAGAGATTTAATCCATTAATAGAGCACTTGGCTAAAATAGGGGATTTATATCACATAGACGTCAAGCGTTTATCAAAGCTTGATAGGGATTTCTCGGTCTATATAAATGTGGTATTCGATTTGATTCTACACGATATAGATGCAATAGTTTGGGCGGCTAAGCCAACTACAATAATGTTGAGATCAATAAATATGGAGAAAGGAGGCTTCATTGTCTCATCCATCGTATCATTAAACATAGATAATTACATTACTGCAGTGATTCATGCCTCATGGGTATCAAGTGTTAAGGTGCGTCAATACAACGTGATTAGAAATAGCGGTAATCCATGCATATTAGACCTCCTTAATAATAGAACTGATTGTGAGGGCTATGAATCAAAAGCAATTGTTGATCAATTACTAATGGAGGATAGGAATGCGATAGGCGCAGTAAGGGGAACGGAGAAGCCGCGAACTACCATAGAGGACGCAATAAGGGATCAAAGAGTCATAGATGCCGTACTACGTGGTGGCGGCTCCATCGCGATCTAAGCGTGCTGTAAATGATTCTCTTGATTCAACCATTTGCTTAACGTGTTCTTCACTATTCTAGTGATCTCCTCATCATTTGCTAAGTACTTAATCAAGGCACTAGGCTCTCCGCTGGACTCTAATGCTGCCTTAGCTTCCAGATACTTCAATAGTGCATCATCGGGGATGCCCATGTGATCAGCTATACTTTTGATTCCAGCAGCTCTTATATTGGTTAATAAATTCATGAAGCTTCCATATTCCTCCTTTATTTTATTATCGACGTAATTAATTAGTGCTGTTATGTACTTAATATATGTATATGGATCATTATTTAACTGATATGCAGAGCCATAAGCCAATAATGCGTATTGCGGCATATCATTATTCATTAATTCATCGCCGGCAGTTATGTACTTCTTGGGTGATCCAGACATTATTGCATCTATGAGCATCACCATGGATTTACAGATCTTGGTGATCCCTTCATCCTTAATTATAGTCATACAACGCGCGTATTGTTTTAATGCATCATCTAGGTTCCCATGAATAAAATAATGCTTAGCCAGCAAATCCAATGCATTGAACCTGGCTAGTTCTGCATGCATATGCTCATTAATTGCTTCATAAATATTAGCAGCATTAACATAATCCCTAGCGGCCTTCATTATTAATTCCTCTTCGGTCTCATGCTCATTGCTTAGATGGAGATTCTCTGCCTTAGGAACTAAGGAACCGGCATGTACTATGCTTAACAGTGCCCTTAAGTAACTTATGTCATTGGCATTAGGCGACAATTCAATTGCACGCTCCACCAAAGCAGCAGCCTCATCATATTTACCCACATCAAGGAGAGCGAGCGCCATGCATTGAGCTACTTCCTTATTGATTATTTTATAGGGTTTTATCAATGCGAATGCCTTTATTAATGGCGGTTCAACCTCACATAATCTTTTCAAATCCTCCGGATTCACCTCATTATTAATTATATCGTTTAACAAGTTTTCAGGCAAGCTATTTATCACCTCAGCTACCTTATCTCTGGCATTAGGTAATTCATGAATTGCGCTTCTCAGTATTCCTGCAATGCATTGAAGATCTACGCCACATTCACTCATTTAGATCACTCAATCTACAATCCAATCGTGAGGCAATACTTAATATTGGTTTCTATTGTGAGAAACTATAATCTTGCTTTAAGAAATCTCTGGCCCCCTCCCCGCCCCGAGGGATTCCCCGAGGTCTTGGGGGTTACGCCCCACTCAGGGGTGCTGCTCTGTTGTTCATCCTCCCAAGCTGGTATTGCGGGAGTAAGTATCGGCTCCCGCTCCTCATTCTCTGGAGATTGACCAGGGGAGGAAGTCATGAGGGAAAAATGTACTTGCACCTAAAAATGTTTCTATAAAGGGGGCTATCCATTCCCGCCCCGAGGGGCGAGGTTTGTTGTTTGTTTTTATCATGGTAGCTATAATAATAATTGCAGGGGTGGGGGTGATAGCCCTCGTAGTGCTGCCACATATAATTGGCAAGCATGTTACCTCTACTAACGTCACGACATCATCCGCTCAGAGCTCCTCTTCTATATCCACAACCTCGAGTTCCTCTTCTCCGGTCTCCACTGAAGTCTCTGGCTTGACTATACAGGTGAGCTCGATTATCGACGCCAAGGCACTGGCCCAGTCTAGA
The DNA here is from genome assembly GCA_049965935.1 of Thermocladium sp. Taxonomy (GTDB): domain Archaea; phylum Thermoproteota; class Thermoprotei; order Thermoproteales; family Thermocladiaceae; genus Thermocladium. Next base: position 4 of record JBMFVP010000079.1, on the reverse strand, counting down.
GGTC
>JBMFVP010000078.1:0-5686 GCA_049965935.1 Thermocladium sp. | reverse complement strand
CCCCCCCCGGCCCCACGGATGCCGTGGTGGCTGAGGAGTAGTATCCGAGGGGATTCACGTATATCCCGGTCACCGGAGGATAGAAGGAGTGGCCATTATACGTGTAAGAAATAGGCAGTTGAGAGATCAAAACATCGCCTGAGGCTGGGTAATTAACGGTCCCTAGACTCACCACGTTTATGGCCACAGTGGTGGTTGTTTCCCTAGCCGTAGCCACGAGACCGGCGGCCGTCAATGCAGTTATGGGGATATCAACTCCAGCCGCGCTCGCGAGAGCTAAGGCAATGGCCCCCACTGGAATGGAGATGGAGAAGCCGAATGGAGAGTGCCGCTGTAGGTTATAGAATGTATACTCATAGCCCTGCCCACTCTGGCTCAGGTATACCTCATCGAATGGAACCGGGCTTAGCGAATAGTACTTGCTGAGTTCGCTTAATGCTTGGCTCAGGTACGATGTACCAACGGCAGAGGATGGATAAATATCGAAATCGGAGGACTGCACGTAACTCTCATTGGCGTATTCGCCTGTGGGAAACGATGCATGGCCATCACTGCACCAGAGCTGGAACTCTGCGATTCCAACGGTTCCTTTAGTGTACATTGCGGCCAGTGATGGATTATTGTAACCGAAATACGTTACGCTTGATGAGCTAGTGGCATCGGGCCCCACGCTGGTTCCTATTATTTGGAAGCTAATGGGCGTCTTGGCGGAGCCCGTTGGCACTGCAGCGGATGCAGAGAACGATATGGAGACCACTTGATCGCTAAGCGCGAATGAATACAGGTTACCTATGAATGCATCCCCATCGTTGTATTTAGCCCATATTAGGGGTATATACGTCTCGGGGGATTGCCAGCTCCACTCATTGACCCAGAAACAGAAGAGGGGAGCCGGAGGCGTTGGGGTTAAGGGTGAGACTTCCTTATAAGTCCCCATCGGAAGGGAATCGTTTGCCTGCATCTTTATTCGCCACGTCCCCTCAATAGTGGTAGCCATCCCAATCACGGGATTCTCCACATCGCTTATCACGGCGTTAGGCTCATACGTGGTGAAGCGCATTCCATACCATGTCGTGGATCCATTCACATATGTGGTGATGATTTCCATGCCTATGCTGTAATTACCGAGCCCCCTCGATGTCCATTGCTTCGCCACGCCGTATAGAGCCAATAATGGCATCTCCGCAATTCCATTGCTTGATGTGCCGTTCCATACCTCCACAATGGAGTCCCGGGAACCCGGGGGCAGTAAAGCGAATACTTGCACCCAAGCATCAACGGACTTGCCGTGCACATACGTGTCTATCGATGCCCTGGGCGCGAGTTGGCTTGAGGCGAGGATGGCTAGGGCCAGGGCGGTTAATGCGATGACCAGCAACGAACGCCAACGCGGGGAAACCGCTCCACGCATACCCATAACAACACATCACACCTAATAAACGATATAGCTAGTTTGTGGGATAGACCACGTGCAGTGCTTAAATATTAGTGACGATTTTTAAGATTGTGCTTAAAAATAGGGCACTCACCGCTATGGGGGAAGCCACATATGGCCGGGGATCATCCACTATTCTACTGATCCTCCTAGCGGTGGCGATGCTAATCATAATAGCTGCACTATATGCCTTGGGGGCGGGGAGCACAACGACGCCCCGGGCGACTCAGTCTTTCTCCTCTGCCCAGCCCCAGGCCCCCGCCATTCCTGTGTATGTGGTGGGGCCCTCATCCCTGGTTGATGGGGTCAGGACCTTATTCCCCGGGGCAGTGGGCATTCCGGCAAGCTCTATACTAGGTGTTCCGGCGGGCTCTGCCGTGGTGGTGGATTGGGGATACTTCATGAGGGAAGTGGGGAGCAATGCCTCCGAGGCGGCTAAGTACTTGGCGGCATTAATGGGTAGAGAAGTGTTCCTAGAGGTTAGGGTTAACTCTTCCCAAGCCCTTCCCATGGAGATGGAGCTGGCCTACCTGTGGGCTAAGTCAAGGGGGGCTCCCGTTGCCGTTCCAATAGATTTACATGAGGCTACTGGGGGGTACGTGGTGGCTGCCCCCGTGGGTTCCCACGTCCTCATGATTGCGGAGACCGACGAGGAGGGAGCCACGGAGAGGCTGGGGCTATGGGCCAGCATAATAAGGGTCACCAGTGGGGTTGGTCTGGGATTGATGCCGGCGACCGCCCAGCTGCAGTCCGGCGGCAGCAACGATGTATGCTATGATATAGTCTCTAGCAGCACTGGCTTTAGCAACATAGAGAACGGCTACTTCTATTGGACTGGGCAGGGATATGGATCAGACGGCAATGGCACTTTCGTGGTGGATTACTGTTTTGAAATGGCTGATTACATACCGGGCAAGATAAATGGGATCCCATACGTGCCCGCATGGGCCTATAATTTCGTGGAGCACGAACCGAGCAGTGCATTAATCAATAACGGCGGGTACATAATTAAGGGAGGATTATACCAAGACTCATATGCTTCATATGAGTGCTACGCAAGCTCCAATTACCAAGCGCCGGATGGTTACTGCCGCTTGGCAGGCGTAGACATGGGATTCATGCCTGCACCCTATGGTTGGTGGCCCAACTCTAACTTGGGCTCGACGACCACATCCTATGGATTGAACTTCGCCGTGGGCTTCAGTGAATCCGGTGCATCAGGCTCCATAATTGAGTCGACCACGATAAACACGCCCCAAGTCACAATAGCCCTATATGCGCCGGAGAATACTGGCAGTCCGCTTGGCGGCGCGGCTAACTTTACTTGGTTCTTCCAGCCCAATGAGAACGTTGGGGCTGGGCAAACGATTAATGCATACATGGCTAGCACAGATGAGCCGCTGGCCGTGCCGGAGAGCAATTCCTCAATTCAAGAAATAGATATACCAGTGGGTTCTTGGATGCACATATACACGGGCCAAACCTATATTAGCGATCCATTCGGTGGCTGCCTCTATAATAATTACGAGTTCTGGGGCAGCAGGATTGAGTGGGTAGTGTTCTGGCCAAATCCCCCCTATTGGGCTAATTATTATCAATTGGTGAATCAAATAAGCGCTGCTCCCCTTAAAGGCGTTCAGTACTACGATTGGGGTACCATATTCATGAACAGCACCTCAACGCTGGATTTATGTGTGGCTAATGCTGGGCCTTGATCTTGAAAATTGGGGAACACTCCCCATATTCACGGGTTAACCGATATTATCTGGGCATTAAAAGAACTATAACAAGTCTGTAACACAAACCAACTCCTAACTTATTATTGCATCTGGTACAACAATATTGAACTCACCAACAAGTTCAGGTACATTACCTGTCTGCGGTTAATAATTAGTATTTCCTAAGTAAACCAAGTCACTTGGTTTATAAAGTATTATAGGTAGTACCACTACTCTGCCCAGGCAATACATGAAACTTTCAGAATATCGGGTGTCTCAACTTGTGCGCAGTGGTCCCGACTCACACTTATACGGGAAAAGGGGGATGAAGCGAGTTTGAACATAACTAAAACCAGCTTCCAGAAGAATAACATAGCAGCAAATAGATAGATGCCTTGAGGCACATCATTATCAGGTGGGAAACCCAGTAAGGCTTAGTGATCCAAAGTATTCGCCGATAAAACTTGATGTCGATGTTATTTAGGTTATTAGGTTTCCGACTTTAACATTGGTAATCATTTTGTCGCTCCATTTAAGACTAATGTTAAGGTAGCTTATGAAGCTGCCGTGTACCGCCTTTAATGCGTTGTTGAGGTCCTCCTTAAATAATTGTATTAACCAGTTGAGTAAGTAATCAATACTCATAGGTAGGGGTATCTTTTACTTAATGCTTTCTCGGCATCAATCTTGTCTTTAATGATGCTTTCCACTGCGTATTCAGGGTATTTACGGTAGACATACTCTATTAATGCTATGAGCGGGGCATCCTTCCACAGCCAGATAATATCCTTAGCCACGCCCCTCTTTAATGCGTGTCTGCCGAAAACCCCATCAACGCCCTTCACAGCACTCTTATTCATTAATTCATAGACCTCCTTATACCCCTTATCAGATCCAGGCACCGGCATTCGCGTTACCCTAATGATCCCCTCCCCCTCAAGCTCCTTAACAGCATTCGCTATAGCGCTTGAATATGGTCCATATTCGCTTGGCTCGAAGCCAATGCCTCCCATCTTCGCTTTCATGGTTATTAGGAACGCAATCTTCTGAAGCCTAGTAGCGCCCTCAAGCTTCCCACCCGCCTCCTTCAATATGAAGAGCACCAGGCCCCTAGTAATTCATTACTCATTATTTCTTAATATAATGGGTTATTACAGGATATATAAATGTTCCGACAAAGCCTTAAGCTAACCTGCACCTCCCATTGATCAGCTTATCGATGGTCTCCCACGGTCTAAAGGAACTAAACTTGCTGCCTCAATGCAACGATAGTGCGTCTTCGTCGTTCCTGTTGACTCCCTTCTTCAAGTACTCCATGAACTCTAGTTCCTTTAGGCCCCTGGGGAAAAAGGAAGACGTCGTCAAGCCGTTAAAGACGCTGGACGCGAGCATTCTTATGGAACAGAACATCCATGACGGTAAGGGCAGTAAACCCCTGAGGGCGAGAGACTAGTTCCACGCACTGCCTCTTTCATGGATGGATTGTGGCTAGATGTGATATTTTTGGTTTATAGCAATGTTTATATATGCGTTACCATTAATTGGACACGCAAATCATGCCCCTACTCCATCCGTAAAAATCACATTCAGTGAAGCGTTGGCCATAATGCAGTATTCAATAGATGGTTACCGCTCATCGCGGCTAGTCTTCTCTGTCCCGCTCTCCTCGGGTTATCGGCGGCCAAAAGCGGTTAACCCATGAGGATCCACAGTGTATTCGAATCATGAACTGGAAAAGCTTAGATCGGCCACGGCAAGTGCCCCAGCGAGTGGTTAGGCGTTTCTGGCCTCAGCTTTATGGAGTTGATAAAAAGGAAGTTGGTTAATCTCTTGAATGGTTTAATTAGATATTATTATATTATAGTGGTAATTAATGACTTATTATAGTTTCGTTAAACCGTTTTTATTCGTGCAGTTACTTATTTGCATGTGGGTTCCGGGTCCTCGGTAGCGGATGAGGATGATTTACCGTTTCAGAGGAATGAATTAGGTTATCCAACTATCCATGCTTCAAGTTTGAAAGGCGCAATAAGTTATTAGTATAGAGACTGAGCCATACTTGCCTACTATGTTTTTAAATTAATAACGTAATTTAATAAGCGATGTCGAGTAATGTTGCCAGGCGTCTTATAGAGAGCGAGAAGTTTCCTATAAATGATGTTAATAAGTATTCGGCAAGTGAGAAGCAGGGTGGCGGTAGGCCGCCGATTTGGGAGATGGTGTTCTGGTGGACTAGGAAGCCCTTGACTGGGACTAGGGCTGTCGTGGCTGCATCACTACTACCTGAGAATGCCTACGCGGATCATAATCAGTTCCTCAGAGACTTATTCAACTGCAGTAATGATACGAAGGTTAAGCATAAGTGCAGTCCATCACCACGGTTAATTGAGAAGCTTAAGGGTAGGAGACTGCTTGACCCATTCGCTGGCTTCGGTTCAATACCATTGGAGGCGTTGAGGCTTGGTGTAGATGCTACGGCTGTTGAACTATTACCAACAGCCTACGTATTCCTAAAGGCAATCCTAGAGTACCC
>JBMFVP010000077.1:0-5936 GCA_049965935.1 Thermocladium sp. | reverse complement strand
CTGATGCATGGCTGACGCGAATGTTGAGTTCCAGAATGGCAGAGCCGAGCCACCCTCCTCCTGCAGCGTTATTAATGCGCTATATATTTGTCCATCCACATCAGCGAAGAGGGATAAGGGATCTATTACGAAGTCGTTAGGGGAAGTGGAGAGCAAGTGCCTATACATATACCACTGCTGGGGCGTATTGTACCAATTGGTTCCATTCAAGTAATACGTCACTGCCTTCCACTTAGTCCAAATCCTCTGTCCACCATAAGATACCCAGAAATTCATAAATTGAATTGCTTGGTTCTCCTGAGGACCAACCGGTATCGCAACCGCATCCATCACGAGCGGGAAGTAGTTCTGAGTTCCAGGGAAAGGCATGGCAACCACTGTCACATTACTCCATGAAATATAAGGCTCCACGGCGGGATATGTCGTTATATTCTGGAAATCATATAGGTAATTAGTCGCTGAATCCACATCAACCTCAAAAGCCGCATTTCCCTGAGCAACCAATGCTATTCCCTGGGTCCACGTCATAGATTGCCATCCAGGGTAATTATATGAGGTAAAGTTAAGGAATAATTGGTTTGTCTCATTGAATATTCTTTGGAACGTGGCATTATTGATTGGAATAGTTCCATACACTAATTCATCCATTAATTGAGGACCGCCGAGGGCTAGGAAGATGGAGAACCATAACTGTTCCTGGTCATAACCACCATCAGCGCCGGGCACCATCCAGGGAGTAATGCCATGTTGAGCCAGCTTCACCGTGTCATACTGCAAGGTGGTTAAATTAGTGGGTATGGGGAGGTCATACTTCTTGAGCAGTTTTAGGTTCATGTAAAGAACGAAACCGCTGTGGACGTTTACAGGCACGTTGAGTATGGTGCCATTATAGGCAGCGGCCTCGAATGCCGGAACAACCACATGATCCAATATGCCTTCCTTCATTAATATTGGGGTCAGGTTAAGGAAAGTATGGATCCCATTTGGGGCTGACTCAACGTAACTCAACATGTTGGCGCCCACTAGGCTCTGAAATATTGCGGGAGGTCTTCCAACCTCTATTAGCGTGAGTATTGCGTACTTGGCGTTGGTCCCCCCAGCACCTGGCGTAATCATGGGGGTTACGTTTAGGTGGTATTGGTTTTCGAATGCTGGTATTAAGTGGTTTAGCGCCACCTTACCTGTGGTAGCCCACCACGTGTAGAATATTAGTGTACTCGTTGCTTGAGTCTTTGTTGTCGTTGTTGGTTTATAGGTTATTGCTACAGCGGCCGCCACAACCACCACGATTATTACCACCGCTATAGCAATCCACGCAACCCTAGATAAGCCCCTCATAAAACAAAGAAACAAACCACAAATATAAGCGTTGCTATTGTTTTTACCATTAAATAAATAAAAATAGTTATTTATACAAAATAATAATCTTATAATAAAAATTCTAAGGAATAATCCTAAGCAACTTCTGGTCTGCGTCTATCAAGGCGATGCTTCCCAGGGTTATTGGTCACTCCATTATTAGTGTCGCTCAATCAAACCGGCCTCGAAATACACAAGAGCCTAGATTACTATTTTTCTACAAAAAGCATCCTTTAGGGTTTTGGGAGAATGCCTAACCTCCTGGAGAACTTAGTTCCTAAGATTGGGAAGCTGATGTGCTGAATATTATATCTCTGGCCGATCTGACCAGTGAATCAATTGATTCTGTTGATTGAACTGGCTTCAGCACTTTTATTCGCTCCTCCTCTATTTTTATGACACCACCGCTCTTTAGTCTATCCAGTATATAGGCTGCATATTCATTGCCTAACCAGTGCTTAATGGTTCTATAAACCTTGCAGTATTTCAATTTAACTGGGGTCTCCCTGCTTGATGCCTCCTTGATTAGAAGCAACGCTAACTTCGCGCTTACCTGAGGCTGCATCACAACTAGTTTTAATGATTATATTAAAATTTGACGCCAAAAAGTGAACCACCTAAATCCTTAGGGCTTTAGCAACTACATGCCTCATCCTTCTTGCATTTAATTAATGCCGCCATGTATCGTCCCTGCTTAGGAAAGTTGAGTTCAATAACCATTACTTCCTATCCAACATTTCCCTAAGCGTTTCATGTATAGCCAGTGCCCCGTATCCCTTCGCTAGTTTTGCTATGGATAACTTCACGTACTTAATAGTTTCATTACCTAACTTGGATAATCTATCAACTATGTAAAGAGGAATTGGATAACCCTCCCCAGTGACTAACTTACTAATGATGGGTAACTGTGATGGATCAAAGGGATTGATTGCCTCCACATATATAGGCAATAGGTGTGGCCTGTACTGGACGTAGAAGATGGATAATTCATCAAGAATTAGCGGAACAGTGGCTAATGCTCCATGGTACTTATCCACGGCTCTATTCTTCTCCATTGCTATAAACAGCGGCATTCGCTCATCTATGTCTAGCTCCGTGTACCTATTTATGGTGACATCCTTAGAATGGGCCAGCACAGTTGCATTAGAACTCCGTGCAGTGGATAAAAGCAGTGATTTAGCTCTGGCGTATCTCTCACTGGGGGTGCTTAGCTTTATTGTACCGTCAAGCAGCACCAAGCAATCCCTTCGCGACTCCATTAATTGCGTCGCCACCTCGAATTCAGCTGCCCTAGCCTCCACGGATAACTCCATGGATTTATCCAGCACCGCTGGAGAGAAGTGCATTCTTCGTTCCCCGCTCTTGAATTCTATGCCTACCACATTTATTAGACCAAGCCGCGCACCTGCATAAGTTATTTCAGAGAATCCTGAATCCACCGCCACTATGCAATTCAAGTCCCTTGTCGGGTCCCCGAGCCTGATTACCTTGCCCTCTAGTTCCCGCGCCCATGGTCCTCCCTCTAGGCGAGGCAATTGAATCTCCACGAATTCATATATTCCCTTGATGAATTGATCAAGGGTAGACGCGGCGCTTCACCTCGTTAAGTATTAGAAGCAATAGGTTAGGATTAATGAGAGAGTAATTATCCACTATACCGGCCTCCTGTAGGACTTGAAGCGCGGATTTAGGCAGCGAGACATCATCCAACTTGCCTATCCTCATTAATGCCTCCAGCCCCATTAATGTAACGGATGCGCCCCGCCTACGCTCGCTTAGCACTATTTCCACAATTTTATCCACGCAGTACCTGCTCCGCCTATCCCTGATCCCCGTTAGGTACGTGTCCCTCACGTACGTCAACTCGGAGAGAAGCTCGTCATATAGAACTGATAAGTATATGGAGAGGGGATACCCATTAATGATCAGCCTATCCCTAATCCACTCCATGCACTTATCCCTATTGGAGCATATCATTGATCTTAATCGCCGTCCCTCAATTATCAATGGAGCCACATCGCTGCCGCGCTTAATTATAGTTATGAGCCCATAGCCCAAGTATTTGCCCATTAAGTCTATTATTATGTCATGGGGCTCAGGCCCCTCCATGCAGGGAATCTTTGCGCAAATAGGGTATTTCCTTGGAGTTATTACCGCGGCATCAAGAGACATACTTCTTCTCCACTAATTTAGCCCTCCAAAGTACCTCGAGGTAATTAATTACCTGTTGCGACTCGAGGCCGAGGGCCTTGCCTGCCTCTATCTCATCTATGCCCACATTTGGACCCTTAAATGCTATAAACCTTATTAATTGAGGCGGTACATTAACCTTAACGGCCACTTCCTTGAGCTTGGCATCTATCTCCATCTTCGCCTTAATTATCCTTCCCAATTGATCCGCGAGATCTTGATCTGCCTGGCTAAGCATGGGCATTTGGGTTCTAGCTATGGCCTTAGTCTCCAACCACCTAGCCGCATTATTGTACTTAGCCACAATATCATGAACCTTCTCTATCCCCGTCATCAAGAAGCCCCTGGCTTGACGGGTCTTGGCTGATAGATCGGAGTAGACGCCGGTTAATTGATCAATATCCCCTATCTCCACCAATCTAGCCAAGTCGCTCACCACTTCATCCATATCGATCTTATCCACCGTGGGTGACCAATCCTCTATTAATTTGGAGAGCGATTCTATTGATGACAATGTTGAATTATAATTCTGCAGCAACGAGTAAATGCTGGACACCGATTTAGCCATCTCCAGAATCCTCGATGCCTCCTCCCTCGAATTGCCTGCAAGCGACTCTAAGGCCTTTAATGCATCATCCAGCGATGCATCGCTTAGCTTGGATATAGATTCATTAACTATCGAGGTTAATTCCTCTGCCTTGGATGCCAGTATCTCCATGATGCTTGATGGTATTATTGAACTGTACCTCTCTAGTTCAACCCTTAAATTATTGAGGACATCACCACAAGCGCTAAGCAGTGCCTTGGCATTACCTAATTCATTGTCTAATGTCCGCCGTGATTCCTCCATTTCTTCCTCTAAATCATCCACCGAGAGCAATATGCCGGCGTATTTCTTCAATTCATCCTCGCTCGGCTTCATGGATGCCCCCAATACCTTGCAATCATCGTAGAGCTTGCTTATCCTACGCATGAATTCCCCAGAGCCCGGTAGCTTAACCTGGATCGCCCAATTCCCTTCCTCTATAGTTGTTCGCTCCTCTCCATATGATTTGGATAAACCATTAAGTCTCCTACAGAGATCATCGATTCCGGCCCTGAATGATTGTGGAGAAATTGGGTGAATCTTATCATTCACTTGAATTAATAGTCCCCTCATCCTCATTAATTGAATTAAGTCGCCCTCCCGGAATTCCCTCCACAACTGGACGGGGAGTATGGATGATATTATTGCCTCTAGTTCCCTCTGGGTCACGGGCTTCTCCATCTTACTCAAGTAATCAATGACCACTCGCTCCACGGTAGATATGCATGGTTTCTCGCCGCATTTGAATGCATCCGGCAAGTCCCTCGCATCGCCGGATATCCATTGCTCAATTATGTGCCTTATGCTTTCTCTCTTGCTTTCCTTTCTCCGTATGCCTATCGTGTACTTAAGCAATTCGCTCCTCAATTCCTCCCTAAATGAATTAACTTTATCCAGGAATGCCCTAGCCTTCTCAATGAATATACGGTACTCATTGGGAGGATTGGGCTTGCCCATCATGGTTAGACCCATGACTAATTGACGCGCCTCATCTATTTGATCCGAGCCAATGGGCAGCACTAGCACATGCTTATCCACTGGATAAATGCCCTTCCATTGAAGTCTAGACACGATTCTCTTCAATGATTCATCTAATTCCTTCGTAAGCATTGATTGACTAACCACTACTAGAACCAATCCATCAATGGCCCTAGGCAATTGGCCTAGCCTAATCTCTCCCTTCATTATGGTCTCGCTTATGAGTTTCTCGATTGATGAGTCCCACTCAACGCCAACATAGCCTAGCCTAGCATCCAATGCTTGCTCGCTCACGTTGAGAGCCATGTTACTCTGGGCCCCTAATTGGGCGGAGCCAGACATGAGTCTAATCATGTGCCTCAATATTGCCGTGATTCCATCATGCGCAAGCTCCCTCATAATTGGCTCGATGTCGACCAGGGCCGCCCCCTCCTTTTTCTTGAAGATGCTCCTATGAATGTCAACCCTCAACATTGCTGATCTAATATAGTGTAACCCAAGTCTCTTGACCTCCTCCTCGGCATCCAACGGCAGCACCACGTTTAGGCGTACTTTGTTTTCCTTGAATGATGAGTAATACGATCCATACTCTATTGATAAATCCCTTGGATCCTTGAATGCTATGGGCATCATGCCGAACATCATCCTCATCCTATTCACTTCGCCCATAATATTGGAGTCCGCGGGATCAAGGGGAATAACCAGCACTTCCTGAACTATGTCGCTCACAGATAATGATTGTGGGGAGACCCCCAATGAATCCAACGGAATAGGCACACCGCTTAGCAGTAATTGGGATAAGCCCCTATACGTGCCTAGGAAC
>JBMFVP010000076.1:0-5983 GCA_049965935.1 Thermocladium sp. | reverse complement strand
GGGAGGTAGAGGTAATGCTAGAGGTTGAAGTGACTGCGGTAGTCGATGTGGTAGATGAAGTAGAGGTAGTTGGGGTGGTGCTTGTTATTGTATTGGTAGTCGCTGTTGAGGTAGTTGAGGTAATTGTTGTCGTGGTAGTGATCGCGGGGGAGAGCATTATGTTATGGATCGAGAGCGGCGTCACATTCAATTGAACTATCTCTGTGTAACCATTAATATTATATCGGATCGTATAGTTCCCAGGTCTTAAGAATAATTGGAAATGACCTTCATATACATGCACCGGCGATCCATTTAGAGAAATATCATTAACGCCGGGTTCCGCATACCCGTTTAAAATGCCTGGAAGATTCTGCAAGGAGAAGTTCCGAAACTCAAGCACGCCCTCCCCATATGTTGAGATGTATAAGTTGCCTCCATAATAATAAGCGCTAGTTACTTCGCCGCTACGTGAATTATAATTAATGGAGTGCCACGTCTTTCCCTGATCCAGAGAAATCAATATACCATTATTAACCGTAGTTACTATCATTGGGTAACCTGTGATATTAAGCCAATATACTTCCAGCGGAATTCCGAAGAGACCACCATGAAAATCACTCATTGAATCATTAATCAAGATAAATGAGCGCCCACCATCGTATGATTCGTAAAGTTCCCCCGCCGAGAAATACCCGATTGCTGCAACAACAATGTTCTTATCCACCGGATCAACTGCAATTGACGTCACATACCCATTAATGCCTGTTGACTTGAACCAATTATTCCCATTATTGTAGTATATTCCATTAGTTGTCCCCACCAAGAATGAGCCTTTTCCAATCATGGTTAGCGTAGTGCAGTCTTGGGGTGATCCACTCCAGAGTATCCACTTAGCGCCGAAGTTGGTTCCATTATAAATACCATTAATGTATGCGAAGAATATATTTGATGCATTATAAGGATCCACATAGACCGCGGTTGGAGGAATAAGGTAACTGGGTGTTCCTGGTAACACATTGGTAAAAGCTGATCCTTTATTGTTAGAAACCCATAAGCCGCTGGACCATGAGAAACCATACAGCCATGATCCATTCACAGGGTTCACTGTAATATAGGTGCTTTCCCCCGGTATAGGTATTGGGGGTGTATTGCCTCCGAACCAAGATTTTCCTCCATCTATTGAGATCCAGGCACTGTAATCCTGCATCCCAACAGCTATTACATCACCATTAAGCCCAACGCTGACGGAGTAAGTTAATGTATCTGAGAGATCCCCGCTTATTGGCTTCCAACTTAGGCCATAATTGTTTGATTGATAAACACCTTGGTCTGAACCTATCACAATCATGCTTCCATTACCATCATAAACCGCAAGACCCATGTTATCCGTGGCAGGTTCCTCTTCTGATGTGAAGCTTGTTCCTTCATTAAATGAGTAGTAGAATAGGCCTGGCCCATAAGCCCATAGTATACTTTTATTATCTGGGTCAAAGACTACCTCCTTTAATAGAGGCAGCGTTGTATTAATTAAATTAACACCTCCATTGGTCGAGTATATAACGTGCTTAGCTCCAGCATAGCCCAAGTAAACTATGGATGAGTTAAAGGGAGAGGCAGATACGAATATGGGGTAATTACCTATGAATGTGTGGAGCTTAGTCCAGTTGAGGCCTAGATTGGTGGATCTAATGAGGTATATGTAGCTCATCCCAATTCCTGGGGCCCCTGGTCCCCATACTAGGGCATATATGGTGTCTCCTGAGACTGATATTGGGCCTACTAAGTAGTTTGATGGGTAAATGATGTTCCACGTTAATCCATAATCATTACTTTCAATAATAGCTTTGTTGCTGCCCGCAAAGATATATCCATTGCTTTGCCTAAAGGTGTTCGCCCCAGTTATGTTTGATACTTTATACCACCAGAGACCTCCATCATCCGTTCTATAGATGCCATTATTTGTGAATGAAACCAGCAGAATGTTGGGATCACTTGGATCCATATATAGACCACTTATTGGGCCATATGGCAATCCAAAGTCTCTGGGCAACCAAGTCTGACCATCATCATAGGTAACATACACGCCGCCAGCTCCTATAGGACCCATTATACCATCGCTCGCTGTTCCTGAGGCTACATATATTTCACTTGGGTTAAGGGGATTAATTGCTATGAGCCCTATGTGTCCAGACGCATTAAAATAAATACTATTCCCCTCATCAAAGGGGTTCGGTATGTCAGCAGGGCCAATCTGTATCCATGGGTATTGGTTGCCCGTCCCAATATAATTCATGGCTGGTTCTAAGCTAATGTTTAGGAAATTCCGTCCTGGGATTGCATGGTAAAGAGTAAAATACCACTTATAGAGGGGGTTGCTCACGAATATACGGTAAGTCCCTGGATTAATCGAGTAAATAACAGCATATCCACTTGAGTTTAGATCCACGAATTGTCCATTTACCATTAGCATAGAGCCTGGATTATTCACCTTGATCACTAGGCTAGAGGTGGATTCGCTCTGTAGCCAGCTGGGTATTATGGTGCCGTTACCATAGAAGAACACGACGTTCTGGAGATTAGGGGCCTCATACTTCACATAAAGCATTGAATTAACGAGGATGAGTTGCTCATAGGGGTTCGGGGTAGCCACTGATTGATTGTTAGTTATGGTTATTGGAACATAGTAAAGCACGCCATTAGGCACCTTAACCCCACCGCTAGACGCCGGGTAGACCTGAGACGAGGCAACCGCGGTGGGCATCACGCCATTCGGAGGCATGCTAGCCACAAACGCATACTGAGCAGTAATCGGCTCGCGAACACCCATAAAACCAATGCTTGCTGGGTACCTGGGGTAATCAATGCTTATCGGCTTGCTGAACAATCCATTAAAGAACTGTATAGAGGTAGTGGAGTTAATGACCTCCACACCATAAATGCCGGGAACCCCCTCCCTATTAATGAATGAGCCATACACGTTGCCGCAACCATTGGCTTCCCCCGAATCATTCCATTGATCCGGGTAAGTATTGCCGCATGCCAACCTAATGAAGGCGCCGGCCCATACCTCATTGGGCAGCGGTTGATTGGTGTTGATGAAGCCCACGTCATCTACGTCGCCTATCGAGGTTACGTCTATCATGAGTAGGGAGCCGGGTCCGAATGTTGATTTCGTCGCGACGTATCCTGGCCCATTGAATTGAATTGAGAGGCCGTCATTGGCTGTGGCTGCTGCGTTGCCTCCCGCCGCCCACCCATTGAGGCTTGTGAAGTTTGTGTAGTACTGGAAAATGTTTCCCCCGTCATCATACTCCCCATAGATTGGGCTCAACTGCGGCGCCTCCCCAATATCGTAATTATTAAAGAGGTTAGTGGAGGGAGAGGCGAAGCCCATGTATATGGTTATGCTGGAGTGGGGACCGAGCTCCCCTAACTTAACCCAATAAACCGACTCCTGAGTAAAGTCGCTATAATTGCTGGGCTTTGAAGCGGTTGGTTGCGAATTCATGATTTGAGCGGTGGAATTAATTATGCTTGGAAGCACTGGTTCACTGTAGTTGGCTACTCCTGCTTCCCCTGATTCTAACCTGAATGCTGGGGTATAGTAAGGAGCATTTTGGACATAGTCGGTATCAAAGTCCCACTGGAAACTGGATTGATTTATGTAGGAGGATGGGATCCACGATATCATTAACGAGCAATTGATATATAGATAAGAGTCTTGGCTAGGATAAGTTTTAATGAACTGCCCCGTAGGGGAAATCATGCTTATTCCCTGTTGCCATGGGCTATAGAATATAGTTAATGGATTAATGCTTATCATAGTTGATCTATCCAGGGGATTTGGAGCCGGATGCCAACCACCTCGGTAACTCGAATTATATAGGATATCTATCCACTGAACCAAGTAATTCCAAGAATTTAAGGGAATACATCCCCTATTTATCCTAATAAATTCAACATAGTTCCCATAGGGAACAGCAATACCGTACCTCAGCAGGGAGTACCCGAAACCGCTCAAGTGAGGCATCACGGCACCGTAAGCCAGTTCACTGAAGTTATTCAATATTCCCAAGTAATTATAATAAGTATTATTTAGGTTAATCAACTTAATTACGACATCTCCGGGTTCAGCATTTCTCGGTACAACATAACTAATCATAAATGAACCCGTGGCATTGGCCTGAACCTTAACGCTGTTGTTAAGTATTGATAGAATTGCAGTGGAGTCAGGCCTTAAGTCTTGTCCTATTATTTTTATTACTTGGCCTGGCAAAGCAAAGTTAGGTACTGCATAAATAAAGAATTTAGGCATTGGCGGCGGCCCATAAACATGCCTTTCATAGTTCTTTCTAAATATCATGGATAAATTAATTAAGTTGCTTCCCTGCATTAGATAGAGAATAGCGCCTGAGGCGTTACTATATTGGGTCACAATGGAACCACCAATCAAGAGATCCCCAACGTTTCCAGCTGAAGCTAGGATCTCAGAACCATTTAATGAATATGGGCTGGGCATGCTTATTCTACTCAACGATAAACTATATGGATTGAAGAGACCGGCGAAAGAACCATTAATACCCCATCCTCCCAAGAAGAAGTCTTTGCCATATCTTGAAATGGTTATTACCTCATATGTCATGTTCTCCAATATGGAACTAAGGTCCTTCACAGTCCCATTTAATCCAATGTAGAGTAATTGCCCCCCTCTTAATGAGGAACCCACAGTTAAGAAACCATCTCCAAATGGAGCTGATGATAAATCAGCGAGGGTGCCTTGCGGCACGGCAATCAGCGAGTAATTGTGGTTAGTTAAGTTGAGCAGCACATCTTCATAGACGCCGGTGACAAGTAATACGCCTGAATTATATGAGATGGATAAGACCTGGCCAAAACTTTGAGGAAGATAACCAGATAGATCAATTACTTGATCGTTATCCAAATTCAATATAAAGAGCAATGGGCCGGATGATGCGGAACCTTGATGATATCCACCTATGAATAATTGATCGCCGAAGCCCGTTAAGGCGTATATGTCTCCGCTTCCAATTGTATTGGCTACACCGCTCATATCGGTAACCGTCAAGTTGCGTGAATCAACCTTAAGTAGGAGAGGAACATTATTAAGGGAGGAGCCACCAATGTAGTAGCTGCCATTTAGAAAGCAAGACGAGAATACGTACTGCGCAGTGCTTGGTATTTGGTTGCCTAGGTTGATCATCGATCCATTTCTATAGACCAAGATCATTGGAAAACTAGTAGTATTCTGTCCCCCTATCAGGAACTCCTCATTCCCATAACTTATCGTATTAATCATTATATCCGTGGTGGCCGTTAATACAATAATCGGTTTAAATTGAGACCCCTCTTGATAGATAGCTTGCGCATTGACCTGAGGATCATAAGATGCCTTAACCACATTGCCTGTTATTATAGCCATTGATCCCCTATTACCTGAATTAACGGGATTATAAAGAACAAATAACATAAATAATACCATCAATAGGATCATTTGCGCCCTAATATTACCGATATAGTACATATATTATCTATATTTTAATAAGCTCATTATTTTTAAACATTATGTCTAGGTTATAATAATACAATATTATTATATTATTCCTTTAATTAACTTAAATCAGCAATGCTGCTCGCTAATTTATCAATCAATAATTCAGTCTCTGCCTCTAAATAATCTCATCACTTCATCTAAGTCAAACTAAATACTTCTAATTGCCCTATTATGGAATCCAATGAAGCACATGGCATAGATATAAACAAATTAATTAAACTAAGTGAAGCGGCAAAGAAAACTGCAATCGCAACCGCTCTCTCCGATCCCAGATTCCCTCTCCTGAAGAGGGGCGAGTAACATAGTGGTTGAGGTCACTGCACTCACCAAATCTATAGCTTTAGAGGTCGAGAACAGGACTGAGCTCCCCCAAGCCACGTGAGGGGGAAGACCACCTCATAGTGGAGAGGAGAATCACACAAGCAGGGC
>JBMFVP010000075.1:0-6016 GCA_049965935.1 Thermocladium sp. | reverse complement strand
CTATTAGATCCAGAACTTAATACACAGAGAAGACTTTACCATTTGCCATAAACGACAGTCTTGCCACTTATTTTTATCAATAGCTATTTATCTTGAATCGACACCATTAAGGCTAATCTAGGCTTCAACATGCAGCATTAGGTTAAATTAATAAAAACAACACTATGATGAGTAATCAAGTGATGAGAGCTGGTATTGCGGAAGGAACATGACGAGTGATACCAAGTCTGAGCCAGAGTTGAAATAGTTAAGCATTTAAGGGAGCCCCAAAACACAAACTGAGCCCTAGTTGGGTAGGTGATCGCGGGCGCGGGGCCACTACCGGCAACGGGTGGCCTCAGGAAACTCCCCCAAGCATGCATGGGCCCCCGGGGTAACCCGACGGGTAAAACCGTCAAAGGGGGCGCTGGTCCAAATAGGGGCCTGTGAAGGAACCATGCAATGAGGCCCGGGTAGGACCTTAGACCAATGCTACAGAAGGGGGGTTATGATCGCCTACTCAACTAGGGCGGCCAAAATACTTTAATAAGGGGAAGCAGGAATTGCAGTGATGAAGGTATTAGCTGCTGTTCTTCATGAATTTAATAAACCACTATCATTAGAGTATGTTGATCTAAATCCGGGACCCGGGGAAACAATAGTGAGGGTAAGGGCTAGCGGTATCTGTGGTAGAGACATAGTAATTTGGCGTGGTGGGTTCAAATTAAGTCCACCCCTAGTGCTGGGGCATGAGGTTTTCGGCGAACTCGATGGGGAACCCGTTGGCGTTTTCGGCGCCATAACATGCGGTAGGTGCACTTATTGTAGGAGCGGAAAAGAGAATTTATGCGATGAGTTGATGTTTCTAGGAGAAAAGAGATTCGGTGGGTATGCCGAGGCAGTTTCGGTGCCGGAACAAAATATATTCAAGCTGCCGGATGATCAATTCGAGAAATATGCGGCAGCTACTTGCCCATTAGCGACTGCAATACATGCAACTAAGTTAGCAGATCCACGTGGATTAAAGGTTATGGTGACTGGAGCAGGGGGAAGCGTTGGGATCCATATGATTCAATACTTGAAAATGCTCGGGGCAAAGGTAGTAGCAATTACTTCCGAGCAAAAAAAGCCAATAATAGAGAAATATGTGGATGAGGTGGTATTGGAGGGTCAGAGATATGATAATTACGTTGATATTGTGTACGAGAATGTGGGTGCACCAACAATTAATGAATCGTTACGCAGCCTAAGGAAAGAGGGAACCCTAGTGCTCATAGGTAATGTTGAGGGACAAGGAATGCTACTCAAGCGACCGGCATTAACCATAATGAGGGAACAACGAATTATTGGATCGGCCGCATACACTAAATCCGAGGTACTGGATGCGATTAAGTTAATACATGAGGGATCTATAAATACCTTATTTACAACATATAATCTTAAGCAAGTGAATGAGGCAATTAATGACGTGGTGAACAAGAAGATACTTGGGAAGGCGGTTCTAATTCCCTAAGCCTCCGCCTCCGCGGCTGATGACTTTATTGACTCCTCTATTTTCTTCTTAACCTCCTCAAAATTATTGACTATATCGCTTGGGTTTAAGCCATCCCTAAAGTACCTGGAGAATCTCCTCTTTAATTCCTCTTCATTACTCGCCAATTGAGCAGCGTAATCAGCCACATGCTTACCGCTCAATCGCTCGGGGTCTGGAAATGAATCCTCGCTTTGCGGAATATCCATATTAGCCTCAATAGCGCCCTTCGCTACAGCAAATATGCGGGAACCCGCAATTGGCACGTGAAGGCCAACATCAAGCACAGCCATCTCTATTCCCTTAGTAACAGCCCTTTTCCCTAATAGGAGGCCAGTTAAGTAGGCGGCCGGCAAATTCTTTAGTCCCCCTTTCCATCCAAACTTTCTCAATTCCTTACTTGTTGCAGATACTAATGTTACGTCGCCCTCCGGCCTAGCTTGCATTATCTGGGCTATTATGTAATTGTTTGTTCGCCTAACCACTAACCTATTCTTGCCGCTTATCACCATTATTGCCCTCTTCTTGTAATTAGTCTTTCCCTCCCTTCTTCTCCTGAACTTAACCTTATATATACCTCCGCTGGCCATGCCGATCACCTAGATCCCTCAATTATATGATTTTGAATCATATAAGCCCTAAGACTAGCCAATGAGTCAAAGTATCCGCCCTTAACCATCAGGTAAAGTCTACGCCAAGTCTTGGGATCAATTGTTCCTTTATGCTTCAAGTAATTTAGGAACCGCCTCATATTCCTCACCTTATTCACCCATTGCCTCTCCTCATTAACTCTAGCCGACTTAGGGCCTCTCCTCGTGCCTTGCCCTCTTCTTCGACCCTTCTTCTTTTTCTCATGTAAGAGCCTCCAACGACCCCTGCTATTGCCCTTCTTAGGCTCGATCATGACCACACCCTCTTTAAGCAGCGACCTAGCATCAGACCTAGTAGCTATCTCAGCCAATCTATCAGCAGCATCAGGGGACACCTTTACACGGGACGAAGCAACTCCCAATGCTCTACCTATCAATTTCTTTGCTTGCGAAACCATTGCGGTCTCACCGTATCTTTCGCCATTTTAAATTTTGTGCTCATCATTCTTCTCCACCACCTCAAGCAATATGCCGCCAAGGCTTTTGGGGCTAATGAAGGCAACCCTAGAGCCTTCGGCCCCTTTCTCTGAGGCGGAAAGCAACTCTAACCCAATGGCGGAGGCGGTTCCCTTGAATTTATCCAAGTCATCTATTAGTATAGCTAAATGATGAATCCCTCCCCTCTTCTCTATAAAACGGGCAATGGAATTATCATTGCTTAATGGAATCAAGACCTCTATCCTGGTATTGGATAATCCCAGCATTATAACCTTGACCCCTTGCTCCTCGATAAGTTCCTCTCCAAGTTTCTGTAAACCCATAGCCTCTAATCTATTTACAAGGGAGTCGGGATCCTTGACCGCGACCGCTACATGATCTAAACGGGGATTCGCAAGCCCCATTAGTAGTTGAGCGGCATTCCTAGGGCTAATAATGCCTTGCCTGACGTCTTGCAGCAAATTACTGGAGTCGATGATGCCATCAAGGATTTTTTGTGCATGGAGCCTCATCAATAGTTCAAGCCTATTGCTTAATATATTGTTAAGTAATCCATGATTTGCCAAATAATCATGGTGCTCCTCAATAATGCTTATTAGCTCATGTATGCCTTGCCCATATAATGGAGAAACCTTAATTGCCCGGGGTCTCCATGAACCCACCGTGGCTATCCTAAGCATTGATTCTATATCAAGAAGAACCTTATCTGACTCCGGTGAATCAGCCTTGCTCGCCACATATATGTCGCCTATCTCCATTAACCCCATCTTCAGTGCCTGTATTTCGTCTCCAGCAAGGGGAGGCACAAGCACTATCACGGTATCAACTATTTTTCTCACATCAGTATCAACTTGACCCGCGCCCACGGTTTCAAGGAATATATAATCCGCGCCTAGATACTCCAATAGATTCACAGTGGATATCGCTTCATATGATAAGCCGCCCCTGCTTCCATGTGTTGCTAAGCTCCGTATGTATATATTGGGGCGATCCGAGAGATCCTGCATGCGTATCCTATTGCCCATAAATGATCCACCGCTAAAGGGACTCGTTGGATCTATGGTTAAGGCGGCCAACTTTAGATTCGAGGGCAAGATCTTCATAATGGAGTATATCAGCGTGCTTTTGCCGGCTCCCGGTGGACCAGTTATTCCTATTACCTTGCTCCTCCGAATTGGCTTATAATTTAGTTCCTTGCCGTCTTCTATTAATGATATTAATTTAGATATGGCTTGCTTATTCCATTTCATTGCTTCCTCCATCACGCTCTCTTCACCATGGCAAGCGACTTAACTTTCTCCACTATAATGGATAAGGGCGTGCCCGGCCCAAATACTTCAGCTACACCCATTCGCTTCAATGCATCCTCATCCTCGGGCGGTATTATGCCGCCAACCATTACCGGTACATCAACGCCCCTCCTCATCATCTCCCCCATTAATTCGCCCACTAGCTCTAAATGCGAGCCCGAAAGTATGCTAACCCCAATTACGTCCGCATCCTCTTGGATGGCTGTCTCTATTATCTGGCTGGGAGTTTGCCTCATGCCTGTATACACGACATCCATCCCAGCCTCAGCCAAGGCCCGGGCTATTACCTTGGCCCCCCTATCATGACCATCTAATCCCAGTTTAGCAATTATCACCTTTATCCTACGCATATGACTCTATAAGCATAGAGCTTTTTTATTTCTTCTGACCTATTCCCATCCACAAGGAATGACAAGCACCCCCTTTAGAGAGGGGGGTTGCCAATCCTTTTTATCACGCTGAATTCCCCATTAATTGTGCTAAAGCTGAGGTTCAGGAACATGGTTGGAGAAGATTTACCAGTAAAGGAATTACTCTCGGTATCGCACAGCATGGGGATAAACATTATTGTAATGAAAGTTATGGGATACGAAGCACTAATAGATATAGATGACTTAACTAAAGCAATTACAGTTTTTTCACGCTTAGTCCTGATCCGGGAAGTCACTGATGATTACGGCATCAAAATCTATAGAAGACAAAGGCAATTATTGAATGACCCGGGAAAGCCGCACCTAGACACGGATATAGCGATGCTGATGCTTAACTTGACCGGCGTGGTTAAGGATGACGCTGTTTTAGACCCATTCTCCGGCATAGGCACCATTAGCCTAGTAGCAAAGCGCTTGGGCGTGAATGTGGTATCTATTGATATAAGTAGCGATTTTATTGACGCTCGAGGCGACGCTACGTTATTGCCCATTAGACAAGGTTCGCTTAATGCAATAGTGACCGACCCACCATTTAATAGGCTTCACACAGTTAATTCGAGACTGGATCATATTTATCGCCAATTCCTATTTGAGGCATCAAGCACATTAAAGCGTTGTGGTCGATTATCATTTGTTTACCCCTCATATCTAAGCGAGTACGTGGAAGATGCATTAATGGAGACCGACCTAGACTTATATGCATATGGAGTTCAATATATCAATGATGCATTCAGTAGAGTCATAATAGCCCTAACCAAGGCCGGAGACAAATGCGATTCATAATACATTACTTACCATTACGGATCCAAGAACACGAGGGCATTAACTTTTGAGAAGGGCTATAAGAGGGACATGAATATATGAGCATTGCATGAACGTGTTTGTTGCTTTGTTGATTATTGAGCTGGTTCCTATAAATGTTTCATGTATTATGGAGACGTGGGTCATAGAGGAGCCTCCACAATTCAAGCCTAGCTAAAGGCCTTAAATCCTCTTAATATCATGTCCACAAATTAGACTGGCTTATTGTATAAAGGTAAGTTTAAATAACTCTCTTGGAATAAACCATACATGAGCGAGAATTCTGCTACATTAAGAATCGCAGAGGCGAGGAGTAGGGATGTTGGGCGTGGAATAGTTAGAATGGCAAATAAATACATGAGAGCGCTTGAGTTAGAGCCTGGGGATTATATTGAGATAATGGCAAATAAGAGAACTGTTTATGCACAAGTATGGCCCGCCTATAGTGATGATGATGACAAAGATATAATAAGAATGGATGGATTATTGAGACAAAATCTTGGATTGAGCATAGGGGATGCCGTTAAGGTCAGAAAGGCTAACCTAAAGCCTGCCCAGAAAGTAATGATGGCGCCCGTGGGTGAAGCCATAAGGATTGACGCGGATTATTTGAAGCGTGCATATCTGCTTGGAAGGGCGGTGTGGAAAGGGGCTGCATTTGAAGTCCCATATTACACTGGCGCGTTGAGGTTCATGGTTACACAGGTCACGCCTGGTCCAGCCGCATATGTTGGAGTCGATACTGAAGTGACCGTTAGGGAGGAGCCCGTGAAGGAGGCGGAAATATCGGTATCAAGAGTTACTTGGGAGGATATTGGGGATTTGGAGGAGGCTAAGCAGAAGATAAGGGAACTCGTGGAGCTCCCCCTAAGGCAC
>JBMFVP010000074.1:0-6161 GCA_049965935.1 Thermocladium sp. | reverse complement strand
AGGAGGGCCATTAATGCCCTTCAAGCAGCCTCAAGCCTCTCCCGCCAAGTCACCGCAGAAACAATATACAAAGCAATGGGTAAGGCAAGCCCAACTACTTTAAGGGAGGTAATTAGGGAATTATTGCTGGGCGACTTCGGTAAGGGAAGCAGGGCTCTCTATAGATTAGTTAAGGATGAAGGCGCTGATCCGCTTGATGTGATTGGGTTTGCCCATTATGACTTATTATCGACCTACTCAAGCTACAAGTTGCCTGAGCACGTGAAGCCTCAATTAATTAACTTGATTTCCTCCGCCCATTACAGGATAATCCGCGGCTCTGACTCCATCATTCAATTACTGGGTCTCTTATCAAAGATGAGGGCAATAATTTCGGGGATTAATATCGTGAACCAGTCTCAATCCTGAATTACTCACTTATAGATCTCGCTCAGCTTCAGTATGGTGTTCCAGTAGGAGTCTATCTTGGCTTCATACATCTTAATTGCGTCTGCATTCACTTTGGCGAATCTTCCCTGCAGCTTCATGTACTCGCTCAGCGGCTTTCTCTTGGCTTTATCCCTATACATGGCGCTTGGCGGACTTATGGTTAGCTTGCCCTGGTTATACTCCCATAGGACCCATACCCCCGTCTCGACGGCTAGCTGCGCCATCTTTATGGTGTAATTATCATCGAATTTTTGGCCTGGGGGACACGGCGCGTATAGGTGTATGAACTTGAATCCACGTATTTGATTGGCTTTCTTGATCTTAGCGATGAAGTCCAATGGGTACGCTATTGATGCGGTCGCCACGTAAGGTATCTTGTGCATTAACATTATTAGCGCCATTTCCTTCCTATCCTCGGTCTTGCCGTTAGGCGATGTCGTGGTCCAAGCCATCCAGGGCGTCGTGCCTGAGGCCTGTATGCCGGTATTCATGTAAGCCTCGTTATCGGCAAGTATGTAAATCAAGTCCTCATTCCTAGCAGCGGCACCGCTTAATGCAGCGAACCCTATATCTGAGCTTGCTCCATCTCCAGCCCAAACAACCACGGGCCCATTATTGCCCCTAATCCTGGCCGCCGACACTAATCCACTGGCCACAGCTGGACTCGAGGCGAATGGAACGTGAAGCGTGGGCACATTGAATGATGTTGAGGGAGCCATGCCTGGAATAACGCTTGAGCACCCGGCCGGTATTACTAGAGACATTTTTCCATCGAGCGCCATGGCTACCTGCCTCAAGCCCACCAGCAATGGGCATCCAGGGCATGCAGCTGTGCCGGGCATTATGAATTTATCCCTGGGCAATTGATCTATCCTAATGCTCATCACTCACCACCCATCCTGGGCATTAACCACTCCTTCCTGATCCTCATTGGACCCGACTTCTCGGTTTCATTAATGAATCCCTTAATGGCCTCCTTAAAATCGCTTGGAGACACATCGACCCCGGCGAGCCCCGCCAGCACTCCCTTAAATGAGACCGTGGGCGGCACTAGCCCCATTATTTCGCCAGCCAAGACGCCTCCAAACCCGGTTGAGTAGTCCCTATCGAACACTATTACTCCCTTGGCCCTCGATGCCGCTGCAGCTATCTCCTCCTCCGGGAAGGGCCTTATGAATCTAATCCTGAGCAACCCAACCCTGTACCCCTCCATCCTCAAATCATTAACCGCCTTAAGTGCATCGCCGGACCACGCGCCCATGGATACCACGAAGTAATCAGCATCACTGCAATTAATGCATTCAACGAGGCCTCCATAGTTTCTGCCTGTTAGTTTAGCATATGAATTAAACGTGTCCTGGATCACCTTCCTTGCCTCACTCATGGAATCATCCATCATTTTCTTGAGCAGCATGTGGTACGAATCGGACTTAACCATGTTCCCCATGGTTATTGGTTCACCCCCAGGCTCTATTAGGTACGGCACGCGGGGATCCCGCGGCGGCAACCATGAATCAACAACATCTTGGCCGGGCGTCTCAAGTACCTCGGCAGTGTGGCTTAGTATGAAGCCATCCAAGCCAATCGCCACGGGTAGAAGCACCCTTGGGTCCTCCGTTATCTTATATGATGCTAGGGTCATATCGAATGCCTCCTGCACGTTCTGCGCCATTCCTATTATCCACCCGCTGTCCCTGATCGCCATGAGGTCCGTGTGCTCGTCATGAATGTTCCAGGGCGGGCCCAGGGACCTCGTGACGACGGCCATCACTAACGGTAAGCGGGAAGCGGCGGCCCACCACAGCATTTCATACATGTAGAACAAGCCGTGGCTGGAGGTGGCGGTGAATGCTCTCGCTCCTCCGGCCGATGCGCCGTACACCGAGGCGAGCGCTGCGAACTCGCTTTCTACCCTTATGAACCTAGCATCCATTTCCTTGCCGTCAACCATCTCGGCGAGGCGCTCAACTATGAGTGTTTGAGGAGTTATTGGGTAGGCCGATATTACTTGAACCCTGGCTAATTTAACTGCCTCCGCTATTGCGTGATCCCCAACCAGTACTTTCCGGGTTTGTTTCTGCATTGTCTCCTGCATATTACACCACCGTCTCCTTAACCATATCTATAACCTTTACTGGGCAAACCTCAGCGCATATCCCGCATCCCTTGCAGTAATCATAATCTATCTTGACCGACTTATCCTCCAGCCAGTCAATGGTATCCTCGGGGCAGTATAGCCAACAAAGGCCGCACTTAATGCACTTCTCATTATTGACGACCGGCCTATAGGTGCGCCATGTCCCAGTCTTCCCGGCTGCTCCTGGAGCCGGCTTCGAGAGGAGGTACTTAGTGAATTCGAGACTCATATTAGGCCGCCTCCACCTCGATGATTGGCTTCGCCTCATTATAGGCACGCCTAACTGCCTCCAGGTTCTGGTTAAGCACGTTGCTGCGTATGAATTCCCTTAATGAATCGATAATGGACTGTAAGCTGATGAGCCTAGTTGCCTTGGCGAATGCCCCAAGCATTGGCGTATTCACGACGTGCCACCCAGCTATGACTAGCCCGAGGTCCTCGGCTATTTGATTGGCGTTAACCCAATGAGTGGGCAGCTGCGTCTTCACGGGCGCCGGCGAATTAATTACCAGCTGCGTCTCACTTGATTTTGCGTAATCCATCACATTGATTTGGTTAAGTATGGTGTGGGTGAGGACCATGATTATATCGGCCCTCTTTATCGCGCTATGCAGAATCACGGGCTCAGTTCCTATCCTTGCATATGACTTAACTATGGCACCGCGCCGCTCTGCGCCGAATTCAGGCATTGCTTGCCCCCATTTTCCCTCCTTCATTGCGGCCGAGACCAGGATCCTGGCGGCGGTCACCCCTCCCTGCCCGCCCCGTCCAAGGATCAATATATCCGTTATACCCATGATTATCGCTCTCTCATTTCTCAATGGTCTTATAAATTTTTCTCCGGAGATATTTTTAATGCTATTTTGGAATATCTATAATATTTATAGAATCCAAACCCCTCGCGCCGCTCAGATTCCAGAGGTCCCTGGTCCCCGCCTCCTAATTAGCTAAGGTTCGAGGTGATGAAGCGATGGAGAATCTCGCCGCTCATGAGGGGCCAGTTCATTTCGAGGTATATGAATCATTGTTCAAAATAAGGTTTAATAGCGGCACTTGAGGCGGTGCTATATGACTAAGTTTATTTTTATCACGGGTGGAGTATTAAGCGGTGTTGGGAAGGGTGTAACCACTTCGTCAATAGCTAAGATATTGCAGATGAGGGGTCTCACGGTTACGGCGGTTAAGGTGGATCCATATCTCAACGTTGATGCCGGCACAATGAACCCCTTCGCCCACGGCGAGGTGTTCGTGACGATGGATGGCGGAGAAACTGATTTGGATCTTGGCCATTACGAGCGATTCCTCGATGTTGAGCTAAGCAAGGATCATAATATAACCTCCGGCCAGATTTACTTGAAGGTCATAAACGATGAACGGGAAGGCAAGTACCTTGGGCAAACGGTTCAATTGATTCCTCACGTCACCGACGAGATCAAGAGAAGAATAAGGCTTGTCGCCGAGGAGTCTCGCGCCGATGTTGTTCTAGTGGAGATAGGGGGGACGGTGGGCGATTATGAGGGCCTAGCCTTCCTCGAGGCCATTAGGCAAATGCGTCTTGAGGAGGATGGCAACGTGATGTTCATCCATGTAGCCCTAGTCCCGGTGCTGGAGACCACTGACGAGTTCAAGACAAAGCCCCTCCAGCACAGCGTAATGGAGCTGAGGAGGGTCGGCATTCAGCCTGACGCCATAGTGGCTAGATCTATGAAGCCGTTGACCCAGGATATACGGCGCAAAATAGCTTTATTCACTAATGTTGGGGAGAACGCCATTTTCTCCTCCTACGACGTGGACACGATTTATAGGGTGCCGATCCTGCTCGATGATCAGGGCATGGGGGATTATATAGGCAGATTCCTAGGTCTTCACCTCAATAAGGCCGACTGGAGCACTTGGGCCAGGTTAAGCGATGCGGTAATTAGCGCTAAGGAGGAGGTTAATGTAGTGCTCTGCGGCAAGTACGTTAAGCTTCACGACTCATACATAAGCATAGTGGAGGCGTTGCGGCACGCCGGCGCTCACCTTGGGATTAAGCCCATCATAACTTGGTGCGACAGCGAGGAGGTGGAGACTCATCAAGGCTTATTGGAAGACATGAAGCCGGATGCATTGATAGTATTGCCGGGATTCGGCGCTAGGGGAGTTGAGGGGAAGGTGAAGGCAATACAATTCGCCAGGGAGGGCAATATACCGTTCCTAGGCATATGCTACGGCATGCAGCTTGCCGTGGTTGAATTCGCGAGGCATGTGTTGGGCCATGAGGATGCACACACGACTGAGGTTAATCCATCGACTCAGCACCCAGTTATAGACTTGACTCCAGAGGAGGCTGGCGTGAAGGAGATTGGGGGAACAATGATACTTGGAAACAGGGAAATAAAGTTAGTGGAGGGCTCCATGCTTCACAATATTTATGGTGCCTCAAGGATAGTTGAGCGGCATAGGCACAGGTATGAGGTTAATCCCAAGTACTTCGATGAATTGCGAAGGGCGGGTCTAGTATTATCGGGTTGGCGCGCTGATCTGGATAGGGTTGAGACAATAGAATTGCCGAATCATTACTTCTTCGTGGGCACGCAGTTCCATCCCGAATTCAAAAGCAGATTAACAAGACCCCAACCGCTCTTCGTTGCGCTCCTTAAATCGGCGAGCCACAGAAGGCGTGGATTACCATCGCCCTACACCGGCGTCCAGCCATGATGGGCAACCCCATATTTTAAAGGATCGCATGTTGAGGCATGGAGGAGGTTAGTTCTTGTTTTCCCGCCTCGAATTGTCGTCTAATTGATTGCCCCTAATGCTTCGGATGATTTTCCTCATCAATTCATGAGCCTCATCAATCACCTCCTTTGGCGCATTATAAATCACTAAATCGCTTGATATGTCCCCCAACAATGTAATTAATCCATTAATAGGCATGGATGGCTCCATAGACTTCACCTCGATTTCCAGCACCGTCAGAAACGTGATTGATACTGAGATGAATCTAGTCTTGAAATCATCGTTAATGGATGGAATACAAGGCAATCCAAGCAATCGACTTCGTGCGCATACATCATCCAGGGAAAACCCATCGCTTAATATGTAAAGACGAAGCAATTCAGGATTCCTAACCATGTCCCAAAATGCCTCCTCCAGATTCATTCCCCTAAAACCCCCTCGGTACCCCTATTAAGGATTGCATAATAATCTAGAGGGCAAGGTTTTCCGCCCCTTCCCGGGCTTTATGTTATTCGCATCAAGGTGATCCAGCTCATTTCTCGCCAACATCTCTGTTCGTAGGGGCGGGTAGTTTTGGTCTTAAAGTAATAGTTTAATATTTGTTTTTACTCTTTGTCTCGCAGTGATGAGGCAGCTCGATCATGAATTGCGTGATTTATACTTTCGATCGCTGATGAAATAGTGAAGTATTTGGGTTTATTGGTTTTTAGGTGTGGAAACGGTTATGCATTGCTTATTGGTCGGTATTAGTTTCGTTGCTGCTTGTTTCCGTTGATGCGTCGTGATGCTCATTATCGTTATTGGCTTCGTGGGTTGGCTTTATGGTTAGGAAGGGTTGATTTACCACTGTTTTATTGTTGGCGTCGCTGGACAC
>JBMFVP010000073.1:0-6358 GCA_049965935.1 Thermocladium sp. | reverse complement strand
ACAATGACTTTATTAACATCCCTAGCCTCCAACCACCTGGGTAGGGTTGTGTCAATGATGCTAGGCCTGTCGTATGAGGGCATCAATACGCAGACCATAACCCACCTCCAACCTTATTGTAAGTCATCGCATGAACCTCATGTCCCTTACTAGCCATGTGCTCGGCTATGTGCTTAACCACGTCCTCAACATCACCAATCACGGGGTGGTAGAAGGGCGCTACTTGGATTATCCTCATGTTTCCAATCTAGCTCAAACTATTTTATTTTCATGCACTATTATTGTTTAAAGCATCCTAATAATTCTTCGTCCCCTAAACCCTGTTAACTATTTATCCTCTTGCCATTTAAAAGATTCATATCCTAAAAACCACTATATACCCCATACACTCATGCATTAACCTCGAGACTCGCTCATATGTCAACCCTATATAGTCTCGGCGTCTTTAGCCACATTATACCTAATGAAATAATGCTCTTCACTGAATCCAATACAATTCCCTTGGCCCGCATGATTCTCAACCCCACCAGGTACGCCACTAGGGTTAATTTCCCAGACAATAATTGGGTCAGCGCCTCGATAACGGCTAGCCTCAGTTGAGTTAGTAGGCTTGAGGACCTAATAACCCCACCCCTCTTAATGAATAGCATCACTGACTCAATTAATGCCCTACTCAACGGCTTAACGCGCCACCAAGCACCACTCCTAACTGCTCTACGCCTCAAAACAACTAGGGTGAGGGGATTAACATCCCCAAGCCTACTAATCAAGTAATCCTCAACCAAGGCAACACCAATCATTCTAATAAAGGATAATCACATGGTTTTTAAGCAATACCATTTTAATAAAGGCTAGAAATAATTGCATTGAATATAATAGCAGGCTAAGAATACGAAGCCCAAACAATGAATACAAGCCAAGGCACTCCTTTGAATCCAGCAAATCAGAAAGTCTCCCAAGTAAAGCAAGGTATTTGCATTATTTTTCAATTACTCCTTTTTATTGGTTCTTCTTTTCTTCCTCCTTCTTCTGCTCAGCCTCTAGCTTGCTTAATTCTTCCTGTATCTCCTTCTCTATTTCTTCAATGGGCTTAGGCGGGGGCGTAGTGGCTAGAGCGTATCCAATCCAGGCAAGTATGCCGAAGATGGCGGCTACGCCAATGAATGCGGTCAATTTTATCACGAAGCCACTCCACGGCGATAAGAATACAAGCCACGCGTACGCTATTATAACGATGATGGATACAGCGAGTAGGGCGCCTCCCATTGCCTTATCATTTGGCATAATTGGTAGTGGAACAATAGTTTATAAGCATTACTTTAAGTTATCATTGCCCATCCCCATTCAGTAATCCCATGCTAATCACGCCGCGCCTAGAGGAGCCGAGGCCAAGTTCTTTCCTCGCCACGAGGAGGTACTCCTGGAATTGGCGGGCCGTGAACGTCGCATAGTGGTGAGCAAGCATGAGGAGCCTATTATAATTAAGGGGATTAACGTACTGGGACAGGAGGAGCCCCACATCCCTCCTCCAATCATACTCATAGAACGCCTTCCCCGGCACCTCATCCCCCAGGAACCTCCACCTATGGAGCGGGGCCTCGACGAGGAGGGGAGAATCCACCGCCCCAACCTTTAGGTGAAACATCACTATGCGGGGCAATCCAAGCACCAGGGAAGCAGCGTCAATCCTCGCCCCAGCATCCCTGATTCTCCTATCCATGGCCCTAGCAAGGGAATCAGCATCGCCGAGACCCAACTCCCTCAAGTGAACATCCACCGCCCCAATCAACATGGGCCTCGAAACGCCCCTAGCAATCCCGGCGCGCCTAGCTAATGAGTCCAGCAGCAGGGAGTCGCCGAGGTACTGATCAAGCACTTTCTCCACTAGGAGCCTCGCCTCCCTGGATGCATTCCTAGCCAGCTCCATTAATCGCCTCCTCCACCTCCTCACCCAGGTAATAGAGTATAATTGAGCCCCCCTACTCAATAGATCCAGGTCCCCCCCATCTATGCGCCCCGCCAATAATTCCTGTAATCGCCTGAATAATAGGTACTCCTTAATTATCTTTAGGTGGGAATCCTTAGACACAAAGAGGGGAACGGCATCAGAGTCCCTGCTCGCCTCCAGGAAATCAACTAGAGCAGCGAGGGCACTAGCGGCGGTCCTAACCTCCGCTGGCCCAGATTGGCCACCATCCATCGCAAGTGCGCGGAGAAGCGTCATTACCTTAACGTAGAGGGAACCATCCATGAGAACGTAGTTGGGCTTGAACTCGAGGCTCCTCTTGGCGACGATCATCTCGAGCCTAGCCATGATGCTCATCCCGGCCCCGGATCCCGGGGGAACGACATCCAAATCGATCTCCCTCACAGGTAATTGGCCCGAGCTGCTTATTGCTATGGCCCTCGCCACAACGAGTTCCCTCCCATCGCTTAACCCAGCGCCCTGTATCCCGCCATCCACTGCCACCACTGAGAGGCTTGGGGTCTCAACCTTATCCACCCTAGTCCACAACTCATCCGTAATTAGGGGCGATAAATCATCCACCGGCACTGGAGCCAGGAGGCCCCGCTTCTCCCTTAATCTACGCATGAATAAGTCGAAAAACAAGTCGGGCACGACCCCAATGGTTCCCATGCATTAAATCACTACCGCGTGCAATCCATAAACCGGAAAAAACAAATCAACACTAGCCCACCATAAGTTTCACAATCAAGCAGGAAAGAAAACAGCGAGAAGCCCTCCCGTTAGTTTCCCATAATATATTATTGCTGGTTCTCCATGAGTATGTAGATCTCCGACTCATCGCTTATGCGGGCAGCGTTGCTGGGCTTCTCGTCGAATGATATCTTCACCTTATGCATCTCCCTTAACTCCCTCTCCAGCGGCCTCAAGACTGGGGGCGCGTATATCGTGGCGTTGAGTCCCTCCGCCAGGCTCACCCTATTCCTATTCTTGAAGGCCCAAACAGCGCTATTAAACCTCATGAATTCCAGCAATAACTTGGATAAGTCCTCGCTCCACTTGCCGGCGTCCCTTATCTCCTCATCGTGGATAGAGGCACCGTGGATCCTGCGCCACACTTCATCCGTGATGAAGGGCATTATTGGAGCCAATAACTTTAGGGACTCATCCATCACCAAGCGAAGCGAGCGCCAGGCGCCCCTCTGCTGCCTCGGCGGGAAGCCTCCCTCCCTATTATATGCGCGGGACTTCACTGCCTCCACGTAGTGATCGGCGAAGACGTGCCACAGGAAGCCGAAGAGCTCCTGGGCAGCCACATACACGTCGAGCTCCTCGTATGACTTAATTACTCGGTCCTTAACCTTATTTAATTCATTGATGATGGCCTCATCCAGCAGCGTCAACTCATAATCATCGCCGGGATCCGGGAACGAGTATACAAACCGCGCGGCATTCCAGACCTTGGTCACGAAGTCGCGCCCAGTCTTAAGCAGCTGCTCCTGGTACCTATAATCATAGCCCAACTTGCCCGCCGCCGCCGCCCAGAAGCGCGTGGCGTCAGCCCCATACCTCTCTATTGGATGCATCGCGTCAACGACGTTGCCCTTCGACTTATGCATGGCCTCCCCCCTCTCGTCAAGCCCCATTCCATTAATTCTAACGCGAGTGAAGGGGGCGTCCCCATAGAGGAGGAATGCTCGGAGAACCGAGTAGTACAGCCATGACCTGATTATCTCATAGCCCTGGGGCCTAATTATGCCGCTTGGGTAAGCCCTCCTGAATACGCTTGGGAACTTAGTGTAGCCGGAGGCGTACATCCAGGAAATGGAGGAATCAAACCAAGTATCCAGTATCCTATCCTCCCCCACCAGCCTCCCCCCGCACTGCTCCTTCACCTCCTGTGGAGCCTCGCCCCTCCACGGCCTATAATACTCTCCCCCCCTGGGGAGAATGGGCCTAACGCTGCCGCCCTCCACGCAGTACCATATGGGTATCTCCGTGCCGTAGTACCTCCTCCTGCTAATGGGCCAATCGAACTGTAATGAATTGATCCAATTAATGAGTACCTGGGAGTACTCGGGCGGGTGGAACCTCATTCTCTCCTTGACAATGGATAAAAGCTTATCCTTGAATGCCAACTGCTTGAGGAAGAGCTCCCTAGTGACGATCACCTCAATGGGGGTTCCACACCTCCAACAAACGGGCACGGAGTGAGCAATGCGCTCCCGCTTAACGAGGAGCCCACTGGACTCCAGGTCCTTAATTATCTCCTCCCTCGCCTTAGCCACAGGCAAGCCGGCGTACTTCCCCGTCGATTTATCCATCCTCCCATCCTGCGTCACCACTATCCTCATGGGCAGCCTCAACTCATTAACTATCGCCAAGTCCCTCGTGTCCCCGAACGTGCTTATCATAACTAATCCGCTCCCGAAGTCGGGCTTAGCTGCTGGGTGAGGCAGTATGGGAACCACTTGGCCGAAGACGGGAACCACGGCGTGCCTCCCCTCCAATCCCCTGTACCTCTCGTCCCCTGGATTATAGATGACTGCCACCGTGGCGGCAAGCAACTCGGGCCTAGTGGTGGCTATGATTATGTCCTCCCCCGTCTCCTCAACCCTGAACCTAATATAGTTGAGCGTGGTCTCGCCGTCCCTATACTCCACCTCGGCCTCCGCGAGCGACGTCATGCATCGGGGGCACCACATGGTGGGCCTCTCAGCCTCATAAATGAATCCCCTCCTCCACATCTCCATGAAGGTCGATTGAGTCATGGCCCTATACTCCTCGCTATCGGTGCCCTCCCTCCATTGATCCGCCGAGACCCCCCAACGCCTCAACGCGCTGCGCCACGCGTCCTCATACTCGTCCAGAACAGTTTTACACATCTCTAGGAACTTCTCCCGCGGCACCTCCTGCAGCCTAACGCTATACTTCTTCTCCACCTGAACCTCCACGGGCAACCCATTCCTATCCGCGTAGAAGGGGAAGATGACGCTGAACCCCCTCATCCTGTGGAACCTCACTATCATATCCATTTGCGCATAGGAGGCGAATTGCCCAATATGGGGCCTCCCACTCATGTAGGGCGGGGGAGTATCAATGACTAGAACCGGCTTCCCCTCCTGAACCCTAGTGCTGAAGCGCCCCTCGGCCTCCCACGTCCTCAGCAATTCCTGCTCCTTCTCAATGCTCCAACGCTTCTCTAGGCTCATAGACGAGGGGTATCAAGCACATTATTATTAAACATTATCGAAGCCATTACTCGTCCTTGACCGGATTAATTAATTTACCTATCTTCTCCACCTCGGCCTCCACGGTGTCCCCATTCTTTAGGAACCTCCCCCTCGCGGCCCCAACTCCCTGAGGGGTCCCCGTGGATAACAGGTCCCCGGGCCTCAACGTTATTCCCTGCGACGCCCAGTGAATCAATTGCTGCACATTAAATATCATGTCTCTCGTATTGCCGTCCTGCTGCACCTCATCATTGACCTTGAGCGTCAACCTAAGGTTGCTCGTGTCCTCCAACTCGTCCCTAGTCACTATCACTGGGCCAACGGGGGTCGTGGAATCCATGCTCTTCCCCCATATCCAGTTCTGGCCAAATGCATTTAATTTCTCGGGCCAACCCGGCGGGAACTGCCAATCCCTAATGGACACATCATTAACAACCGTGAACCCAAACACGTGCTGCAACGCGTCCTTCTCATCGATATACTTCCCCCTGGCCCCAATTATGACCCCCAGCTCCACCTCCCAATCAACCCTATACGAGACACGCGGCTTCATTATGGGATCCCCATTCCCTATCAAGGCATTCCTGAACTTTGGGAAGAAGTAAGGCTTCTCCGGCGGTGCATGCCCAGTCTCCTCCCCGTGAGCCTTATAATTAACGGCGACGCAGAGGATCTTCTCTGGATCCGGAACCGGGGGGAGCCACTTGATCTCGGCGGGATTAATCAATAGGCTCGAATCGCTTCTCCCCCTATCAATTAATTCCCTCAATATAGCTAGGGCGGGCTCGCCTAACTCGATTAATCTCCTCATGCTGTAGAGGAAGTCGGGCACCGCGTCCACCCCATTCAGCTGCATATAGGCCAGGGAGAGATCCAGGACGCCGCCCGAGACCATTGCCCCAACGCGAGGCACGTTATCCTTAACGAAAGAGAGCAGCTTCATAACTCGCCTAAGCCGGGCGGCTATAATAAGCATTGCCCAAAACCTAACGGCTTGAATTACGTGGAAACGCTTTTGAGAGCGTCTTGGCCTGGCTCGGCGTGAAGATAACCGAACCCCTCGTTATTCGGGATGTGGAGGCCAGGAATAGGGTCGTCATGGCCCCCATGATAACTAACCTTGCCTCTCCAGGCGGTTACCCCACGGACGAGTACGTGG
>JBMFVP010000072.1:0-6509 GCA_049965935.1 Thermocladium sp. | reverse complement strand
CAGGTAATCGTAATCAAAGACCTTTACAGCTTCTTCTATTTCTTTCTTAATTTCTTCCTCGTCAAAAAAAGTCCCTTTCCTCATTTATGAAAGTCGTAGTTCTACCTAATTGACAATATACACAATTCCAATTACACACCTTGAGCGGAACTACATTAACACCCAATGATCTACCGAACCTTCTTGAAGGTACTGGACCGAACACATATTTCATAAGATGATATAATGTCTTGACAATAAAAATATTAGTATAAGTATTCTATTAACAAGACTTCTTCATCAATTCCTTTCTCTTTGGCTTCTTTCTTCATCGCGTCTTCGATCTCTTTTGGTAATTGCATATAATGTTTCTCTTTTGCTCATGGAATATATGCTTTTTCATTTAAATCTTGAATATATTGAAATTTTATAATGTAAGTTAATTTCATTTTATTAATCGACTAATAGAGACTGAATTCCCCGATCTATCAAGACTTAATTACTTGCCTCGCTATAAAGGATTTCCGCCCCTTCACCCTGGAGAGAGCGACGACCCCCCACGCCATCAGCAACCTGGCCACTCTCTCGGCGTATCGCCTCCTCTCCACACCCACCTCCACTCTCCCTAAAACTCCACTCAGCCATGATTGCGAGGAGCTCCTCCATGGGAAGACGACCACCAGAATGGGTTATTTTGTCTGTAGCACATCTTTTGCGGCAAATCAGTAACATACTGACTTCCTCCCCGCCCTGAAGAGCGAGGGTTCTTTCCTTAGGGCGTCCCTCGTGTTTAGGCACCCATCACTGGAGAAGCACCACGGTTCAGAGCCACTCCTCAGCTAGTGGCGGTGCACGGCCCCTAGTCGCTAGACCCGACATGCACAAACACCTACCTGTAAAACCCAAAAACATAACTACCTCCAGAAGAGGTGAGACTCCTTAAAGCATGGTGAGTGTAATGGTGAGTTTAGTTTATTCACATTTTGAATGCGCCCTCCATCCTGAAGCGCCTCCTGGAGTAGCTGAATAATGTTCTCCATAGTCCAACGCTTAGTGCCACTATGGTGATTGCAAGGAGGAGAGAGGTGGCGTTTAATCCAGCCACGTTGCCTGTGGATACGTAGTAATCCATTAATCCGGATATGCCGTTCACCATGTAGTACTTATTCCCTAATTGGATGTACTCAGCCAACTGAAGCCCGCCCCACGTGCTTCCCACGGTGCTTGCGAGCCCCGTCACCATTGCTGGAAACGCCCCTGGGAGGACTAGGTACCTCATCTTCTGTAGAATGGTGAACCTATACGTTGCGCTGAGCTCCCATAACTCCCTCGGTATTGACTTAACCCCAATATATGTATTATACAGTATGTACCACACGGTGCTGAGGTAGGCTGTCACGAGGGCAAGGGTCTCGAGGGCACTATTGAAGCCCAGGAACTTAGCCACGGCGGTCACGAATGGGGTGGCAATGAGGGGGACATATGAGGGGGCGGGTATGGATGCAAGGGTCTCGAGGACATAGATCAAGATGGATTCAGCGCCCCTCTTCACCGCCATCACGTACGCCGCAACTATTGCCGTCGCCAGGGAGGCCACAGTGACTATGAGGACCCTCAAGTAATCCAGCCCCAGCAGGTATAGGTAGAGATCTAGATGGCTCCTCAAGTCATTAAACATGGAGAAGGCAGCTGGGCCAGTGAACGCCAAGTAAACCGCGTACATGAATAGCCCGGCCAGCGCTGCGCCTATGGCCATTGAGACGTAGCGGGGAACCCTCGGCCTTAACCTGCCGTAGGCCCTCTGCCTGGAGTTCAGGGACACTAATCTAGCTCTGCTCGCGGGCGTTAAGGGCCTCTCGGGGAGAACCCTCCTCAATCTTCTCACGCCCCTCACCATTCCTCCCCTCAACCTGCTGGGCAGCGCCGCTAATCGGGACGCGGGGGCCGTGAGGAGTGGGTCGTAGGTGAATTTCATGGACCAATCAATGAGGGGGTAAAGAATGAAGTACGTGACGGCCACCACTAGAACCACGAGGACCCCGAGGGATGCAATTGCCATATCAATTAAGCCGGACTCCGTGTAGTTATAGATGAGGGTGCCTATGCCGAACGTGGAGTACTCCGTGGTGCCCACCGTTATGACCTCGCTCACCGTGATGTAGAACAGCCCAACCGCGAAGCTGGTGACGACGTTGGCCACTGTTCTGGGTATTGTGGAGGGAATGTAGAGGTGCCTCATTTTCTCCATGAACGTGAGGCTAAACATGTTGGCCACGTCCTCCAGGTTCTGGCTAATCGTCTTTATCGCCTCGTACTGCCCCACCCAAATGTTCCAGGCCACGCCGGTGAAGACGAGGAAATCAACAGAGAACTCAACCCCAATCCCCCGCGGCAAGTGGTTCAGGAAAATGGCTAGGACGAGGGGGAAGAACGTGACTATGGGAACCCCCTCCAGTGTTTGGGTCGTGGATAGGAAAATGGACTCAACGCTCCTATTCTTGGCCGCCAAGTACCCCAGGAACCACCCCGTGACTATCGTGAGTCCAATCATGGCGAAGACGCGGCCCAGCGTGGCGAGTCCCGCTAATAGGATCAGGAGAATGGGGGGAATCATGATCACCGCGCCTCCTTAACTGTGGTGGATATTATGGAGTAAAGCCTATCCACAACCTCATTAAAGACGGGGTCCCTCGAGTTCCGCGGCCTCGGCAATTCAATTGGTACCTGGGACACCACTGTGGCGGGTCTCCCCCCTAGAATCACTACCTTATCCGATAGCTCCACCACCTCCTCAATATTATGGCTAACCATTATCACTGACTTAACGGTGGATTCCTTGCTGAACACTATGTCGAGGACCTCCCTCCTTAATCCCTCGGCGGTTATGGCGTCGAGGCTCGCGAATGGTTCATCCATTAGGAGAACCAGGGGCTCCGCCACCAGTGCCCTAGCAATGGCGACGCGCTGCCTCATGCCGCCGCTCATCTCCTTGGGGTAGTAATCCTCGAATCCCCCCAACCCAACTAATTCAAGCATTGCCTGGGCCCGGCGACGCCTCTCCTCCCGCGGCAGCTTCTTGTGGAGAAGCGCTAACTCCACGTTCTGAAGCGCGGTTAGCCAGGGGTATAGGGCGAAGTCCTGGTAAATCATGGAGATGAGGGGGGTTGGTCCAGTCACCTCCTCGCCCCTTAGGAGGATCTTGCCCTTATCGGGCTTAACGAGGCCACTTATTATCTTGAGGAGAGTCGTCTTGCCGGTTCCCGAGGGGGCTATTATGGAGACGAATTGATTCTCGCCCACCTCAAACGAGACATCGCTGAGGACGGGCATCACCCCCTTCTCTGTCCTATAATTAAAAGAAACCCCAATCACATCAAGTATTGCAATTATCCCACCGAGCCGACGCATCTATATAGGGTATTTAAGCATTACCGCGAAGAAAAGAGAAAAAGCAGGAGAAGCCCTCCACAGAATGGAGTTCCCGCCATTCCCATAAAGCAACCCCCTCGAGGGACAGAAGACGCTCATTGATGGAGAGTAAAACTTATTAATTCCCGTGAAGCGAGAGACAGGAGGTAACCTCCACAGAGGCCCGTCGAAGACGGGGGCAATGAAGCGGACGGGTTACCCCGGCCTCAATTCTCATGGTATTACCCATTGTTTTAAGGCTTATATTTATATACATGACGCATGGAGTTAAGGCTATGGCCATAATAGTTTACTGCCAACACTGTGGTCGCGATATAGCGGTGTTCAGGAAATTGAGGACCCCGCCCGAGCTTCTTCAAATACTCCTACAAAGAATAGGGCCGCGCTGTCCGTATTGTGGAGCGCCATTCACTGTCCTCGACACAAGGAATATCAAGTACTCAGCGAAGCCCCTCGCAATGCCCCGGAGGCGCGTGGTGAGGAGAATCCATTAATGCCAGGAAACATTTAATAAATAAGGCCAACTGAATGGGGCCGTGAGCGACGTCTACTACGCATTAATAACGGTGGGGATACTGGTCTCCGTCTCGAAGATCATAGGCGTCGCATTCGAGCGCATGGGCATTAACCACATCGTGGGGGAGATCCTTGGGGGAATGATCATGGGCCCATACGCTGCCGGTTTCCTCATAAATACGCTGCTCTATAGATTCATTGGATTCAACCTAATCAACATAAATGAGTATGTCCTAGCCATATCCGACATAGCCCTCATATTCCTCATATTCTCCTCGGGAGTCGGGGAAGGCTTCGCACCGCTTAGGCGAAGCGGGGGCAAGGGCCTCGTCGTTGCCGTGGGCGGAGCCGCCGTGCCCTTCATAGCCGCCTATTACTATTACTTCATGGAGATCCACGACGTTAAGGCAGCAATGCTCCTCGGCGCCACCTTCATGGCCACGAGCACCGCGGTGGTGGTTAAGCTACTGGATAATGTGGAGAACAGGAACGTGCGGGAATTAATATATAACGCCGTCGTGCTCGATGACGTGGTGGGCATAGTTTCCCTCGCCGTGGTTCTCACCCTAGCAACGGCGTCGCACGTCAGCATAGGGCTAGCCATAGAGACCGCGGTGGCCCTCGTGGCCGTGTGGACCGCAATGCTCGTGGCCTCCCTAATAATAATACCTAGAGCAATGAATGCAATAAAGAGACCGGAGTTGATAGAGTCATCATCGCTCGCGGCCGCGTTCGCAATGAGCGGCATCTCAGTCATGGTTGGGCTATCCCCAGTAGTCGGCGCCTACCTCGCCGGCATCTCCGTGGGCGAGTCCCTAATAAAGGAGAGGGCACGATCCTTCTCCCAAACCCTGGAGTCCAGCCTAGGGCCCCTATTCTTCGCCACGCTTGGAGCCGAGATCCCGCTCCAGGAATTCCTGAATCCAAGCATTGATTTAGGCGTCCTAATAGTGACATCAATAGCCGTCGCCACCAAGGCGCTTGGCGCAATGACGTTCTCCCTCCCATTCACGAGGAAGCCAAGGGACTCCGCTCTCATTGGGGCAATGATGATCCCCAGGGGAGAGGTGGGGCTCGTGATAGCCGCCACGGGGTATAGCATGGGTATAATAACCCCACAGCTCTATAGCGAGACCGTGCTGATGATCATGGCAACGACGCTCCTGGGGCCCCTCCTAATACCCAATAAGGCGCGGACAAGCAATTCCCACTAAAAACGCTAACCGTGCATAATGCCCCCTGAAGGCCTATCATTGCCCTCCAGAGCCTAGGCTTGAGGACTCTATTGTTTCCTTGAATATCTCCTTTAGTCTATTCATGGCCTTATCCATGGTGTTCATCATGGCTATTTGCCTCCCGTTCTTCCCCATGGAGTCCACGTCCATTTTAAGCGCATCCATCATTTTCCCAGCCAGGTCCTCCACGTCATTAGCCCTGAACACGAAGCCGTTAACGCCGTTCACCACTAGCTCGGATGACCCGGCTCCACTGCTCACTATCACTGGTTTGCCGTGTATCCAGGCCTCAAGGGTGGTTATGCCGAAGCCCTCAAGCTGGGAGGGCAGAATAACTAGGCGGCTCGCCTCGTAGAGGGCCGCTAATCGCTTATCATCGACGAATCCAAGCATTTTAACCCTATCCTCGAGGCCCAGTTCCCGCACCATACCCATCAATTTGCTCCTCCAAGCCGCGCCCTTGCTGTGACCAAGCCCGGAGCTTGTGAAGCTGCCGTTCCCAACTAGGACCAGGACCAGGTTCCTCCTCTCCTTAGCTACCTTAGCGAATGCCTGAATCGCCACGTCCTGTCGCTTTATGGGATCCATCCTCGCCACGAGAAGCATTATCTCCTTACCCTCCAGTCCATACTTGGCCAAGGCCTCCTCAACAGCCCCGGGGGGCACTACATGCTGGGACTCATCTATCCAGGGATAAAGTTGGAATGCGCGGCCATGGTACCCAAGCCTCGTGAGTCCCTCCATTTCCCTCCTAGTGCTCACTATTAGGGAGTCCGCCGTCTCCATGTTCTTCAGTATGAATCTAGCCATGAGGGGCTGCATTAGGGACGGCACGAAGGGTATGTGCCACTGATACACCACGGGAGCCGATGGACCAATCATGTTGCTGACCAGCATTAATTGAAAATCATGGACCCAATACAGGTCCACCTCGGTCAAGAACTGCATTAGCCTCTCGGCGGTTAACCAATTAAATGAGGCGAAGGCCTCATACTCCCCCTTATCAAGCTTCATCCTGGAAATGCCGTGAATCTCGTTCCAGAGGGACTCCTTGAAGTTAGTGTATAGGGGCACCTTATCGCTCGTCATGTAGACGCTGTGGTTCTCTATGCCTCCATACCTAAAGCAGGGCGGGGCACTTGGATTAAAGGAGACCCATCGCACTGTGGAGAATTCCCCGCTCCTCATGAGGGAGGCAACCATGGGTCCAACCATGGCGGTCACGCCACCGGGGCTCTTCTGGTAATCCTCTGGATCCATTGACTCCACATCAATGCAATCCGACTCGCCGTACTTGATCAATATGTCCTCCATTGACGCCCTAAACCTAACCAGGGGGGTCTGGGTTGA
>JBMFVP010000071.1:0-6553 GCA_049965935.1 Thermocladium sp. | reverse complement strand
AGGAGGGCCATTAATGCCCTTCAAGCAGCCTCAAGCCTCTCCCGCCAAGTCACCGCAGAAACAATATACAAAGCAATAGGATATATCGAGCCTAAGGAAATAGTTGAGTTAATTAAGTTAGCGATAGGAGGCGACTTCCAGGGGGCTCGGGATAAGTTGAGGACCATAATGTATAATTATGGAATAGCTGGGGTCGATGTCTTGAGGCGGATACAGAGAGAATTGATAATAAATGACTCAATTAATATCCCCATTGAGGCTAAGATAGAGCTTAGCGACTTCATATCCGAAATCGATTTTAGGTTAGTGGAGGGCAGCGATGATGAGATTCAATTAAATGCTATGCTGGCTAAACTGGTCTTAATGGGCAGTAAATATGGATTAATCAGCAAGACCACTAAGCCGGAGCCTAAGTCAGAGAAGAGGCGCAAGTGATGTACGTCCCCTGGGTTGAGAAGTATCGGCCAAGGAGCCTTAAGGACGTTATTAATCAAGAGGAGGCCAAGGCTAAATTGGAGGAATTGATTAATAAATGGATCAAGGGGGAGCGGTTGGGGAAGGGCATATTATTGGCTGGGCCGCCGGGCGTGGGAAAAACAACCATAATACACGCATTAGCCAACGATTATGGACTAGAGGTCCTTGAGCTAAATGCAAGCGATGTGAGGACTGGAGATAGGATAAGCAGGATAGTGGGTAGATCCATTAAGGAGGCATCCATATTTGGGTTTA
This sequence comes from Thermocladium sp., assembly GCA_049965935.1. Classification (GTDB taxonomy): domain Archaea; phylum Thermoproteota; class Thermoprotei; order Thermoproteales; family Thermocladiaceae; genus Thermocladium. The sequence goes on along the minus strand of JBMFVP010000071.1, from coordinate 5,821 downwards.
GGGGTAAATTGATCCTGTTTGATGAGGTGGATGGGCTGGATCTAAAGGAGGATAGGGGAGGCGTGGGGGAAATAATAAAGATAATCAATGAGTCTAGGTTCCCCATAGTGATGACCGCCAACGATCCCTGGGATCCCAAGCTACGTGATTTAAGGGAGAGGTGTGAAGTCATTCAGCTTAAACCGCTTAAGGAGAGCGATATAGTTAAGCTGCTCAGGAAAATATGTGAAGCGGAGAAGATACGATGTAATGAAGATGCGATCAAGTTATTGGCGAGGGCATCCATGGGCGATGCGCGTGCCGCAATTAATGATTTAGAGGCAGTGGCGAGAAGTAGATCCTCTGTGACTGAGGATGATGTGGCAACGATAAGTTATAGGGCTCACCAAGTTGATATGTTTAGGGTGGTCGACATGGCCATAAAGGCGAGAAGCTTCGATGAGGCGCGCCGAGTCACGTCGCTGCCTAGCTTTGATTGGGAGAGCTTCTTCACTTGGATAGTTGAGAGCGTGCCTGCGGCATATGGCGAGGCACCCACGGCGCTGTTTGATGCCATGAATAACTTATCGAGGGCTGACGTAATTAGGGGTAGAATTAATAGGATACAGGAGTGGGAGTTAATGAAGTACATGCTTGAGTTAATGACAGCCGGCGTTTCTCTGGTGTCCGGTAAACCCAAGCTGCCGTTCTTCATAAAGTATGGATACCCAGCCAAGATAAGGCTGCTCAACAAAATCAAGGCAATGCGGCAAATAAGGGGCGTGCTGATAAAGAAGCTAAGAGAGGAGGCTCACCTGGGGAGCCGCGTGATAACACTTGAGGTGCTGCCCATGCTTAGGTTGCTCATTAATGGAGAGAAGGGGGGACACGTGATTAGCGAGTTAAGTCGATTAACTGGCTTAAGCGAGGAGGAGGTACGGATGGCGCTAAGCACGGAGATTTAGTCGCCATCAGCCAATTGCTTGAGTTCATCGAACATGGATCTAATTACCTTGACCCTGGGATCCTCATCCCGTATCCTAACTATCTTTATCTTGCCGAACTGCTTCTCCTCAACTATGCCGAGCTCCTTGAGCGCCGCTATGTGTTGCCCCATCGATCTATGATTCATTTCAACAAGCTTACTGAGCCTAGTCACGTTTATCTCCTTGATCTCCAATAATGCCCTCAGCACTCTTATCCTGCTTCTTGACGCGAATAACTCCTCTATGAAGTCGCCCAAACTAATCACCCAGGTCTCTCCTTATCATTGAGTTAAGGGATTGGCGCATGGTTTCAAGGGGCTCAGTTGGTATTGATATGAATGTGGTTCTTCCCCTCATTCCTTTACCGGAGAGCCTCGTCTCAAGGATTCCTCTGGAAGCCATGTCCTTCACGTATTCCCATAACTGCGTGTGCTTCCTGGGTTCTTGGCCGTACTGTTCGCAAACCATCTCATACTCGCTCTCCGCATCTCCAATGGATATATAGGGCGTCTCGCTCTCCCGCATTAATCTATTAACTATCGCTAGTAGGAGCAGCTTTTCATGGAGGGGGAGACCCATTAACTCATCCTCCCTCACGCCGTGGAGGGTCTGCATCACGGCCTCCCTTATATGGCTTGGAGATATATGTGTGGCACCACTTACCTCGGCTAGCTTTGATGCTCTCCATAATATATCCAGCGCATACCTAGCATCGCCTCGAATAGTGGATTGATTGGGGTTATCGAGATCGACGCCGGCCACATCCGATATCATTTCAAGTATCTCCTCCGTGTATGCCGCATCATTAAGGGCCTCCTGAGCCCTATTCAACAATATCTCGAATATCTGGTCCTTAGTATATGGGGGAAACTCTATAATTGCATTGCCCAGGGAGCTCTTTACTCCCTTGTTTAATTGATCCATGAATGACTTGCTTTGACTCACTAAGAGGAGGCTGAACCTATAGTTCTTGTCGTAATACTCCTCTCCAAGCCTTACCAATGCATCGATTGAATCGGGGCCGCCGTAATTGAATAAATAGAAAACATCATCCAACACTATCACTGCATACTTATTTTTCTCCGCCACCTTATCTATTATCAATTCGAGAAGCTCCTCGCTGGAGAAACCGCGCCTAGGTATAGGTAAATTCAGGCTGAGTCCTATGGATTTTAGGACGCTGAAGGGAGTTCTATGTAATGCGCAACTTATGTGAACATAATCAACTGATCCCTTGGAGGCCATTTTCACATATGAGCCGAACTTTCTGCTTGTAACTGTCTTGCCGCTGCCGGACCTACCCACCATTATTGCCTTGACATACATGGAGCCCGGCTCCTTTATGAATGAGCCAAAATATGCTTGAAGCATCCTTAACTGTTCGTCCCTGAATGGCAGCTTCTCCGGCACATAGTCCGGCATTAATGCCTTTTCATTCTTAAATATCGCCATATTCACTTTTAGCTTACTAAGTAAACTTAAAGTTTTCTTTTACAATATACATAACAACGTATAATTAACCGAAACTTTTGACAAAATCCCCAAAGACCTAAAACTCCCTAATTGATTTACCCTTACCCTTATATTCCTGTATTAATTGATTAGCGTCATTCTCGGAAAGCTTTATCGTAACCAAGTTACGCCTAGTTCTAGCCTTTAACTTAACCACATCCCCAACCTTCTTTACCCTAATCTCCAAGGCAGACTCCGCATGCCTCCTCCACTCATCAACTGAATTAGTTTCTATGGGCATGTGAAGACCAAGGAATACCTCATTTAAAAATTTGCTCCTTAACTAAAAATGAGCTAGTTCAGGCAATTAATCGAAAACGCTACCCCATCCTTTGCCCTAAAAGGCAAGCCCTTTCAGTCGAAGCGAGAAATCACGCTTCCGTGGATGGATCCGGCACAATCAATCAATTAATGGATGGATTCCTTGATGCGCTTCATTGTTTCCTCGCTTACCTGGATCCTGCCGGAAAGCACATCCATTACTAATTTATATTTTCGGTACTTATCCTCCGGCGAGAACTTGGGGGGATGAGGAACCTTAAGCTCGCCTCCACAGTAGGGGCACTTATCCTTTCTTAGGGTGTATTTGCCGCAATTCCTACATTTCCTAAGTATTGAATTAACCATACTAATCAAGCCTACTAAACGATGCTTCCCCACCATTCTTCTTAGCCTCAACCACGACCAACTTAGCTATCTCCTCCATGGCTGCCTCTAACTTCTTGGGATCCCTTCCCCCAATGATTATCTTGTACCGGTGGACCTATGGTGTATATCTCCGCCTCATTGGCGCCCAACTTGATTGCCGCCTCCTTAATTGAGCTAAGTATTTTCTTTATATTATCGACGCCGCTTGGGCCTATATTTATCAACCTAATTATGCCCTTCAACTCGACCTTAGGTATCTCAACGTGCTGCGACGCGACCTCACGTATGGCGTTCGCAATATTCTCCGGTATTCCTAATTTGCCGAAGATATCCTCGCTCCTGATGGCTGCCTCAAATATTCCATACATGTCCCCATAATAATCCTCAACCTTCCAACCCACTTCCTCTATCAATTTTTGAAGCGGGATGCCGAGTTTCTGGGAAATAATATTGAATAATCTTAATGCCTTCATAGTCCTCTTCCACCTTAAAAGCATTTTCTCCCTCTCCTCATCCCTAACCTTCCTATAGGATAAATCAATTAATTGCCTACCCCTATCAACGCGTATAACCTTGAAGACCGCCTTCCTACCCACATCCAAGTAATCCGTAATATCCCTGAAAAGCGTGGGAACTATTTCATTGACCGGCACATAAGCCTCTATTCCATTATACTCATCGAGCCTAACATACGCGCCGTGCTCGGTGATTTTAGAGACCGTGCCTATGACTAACTCGCCCATATCGGGCGTGTGCTTCCTGGCTATTCTAACAGGAGGTAAACCAATCTTATCCCTTGCCTTATCCTTATGTGAATCATTGCTCATTATGACGCTGCATCTTTAAGAGCAATTTAAAACCTTACGCTCATGGCGCAGGCATTACTAAAGAATGGATTAGTCTAGCTCCTTAACTATTGCCCCTATGAATTTGCCGCGGCCACCGCTTGGCTTAACTAGAACTGCGCCGCATACTAGGCACTTCACTTCCATTGATGGGTGAGAGAATACCACCTGCTCATTGCCGCAACTATTGCACCTGATCCTGATGAAGCGGGACTTGGGGAGGGGGACAAGGACTTTTCTTAGGCTTTGAGGCGTACCGCATCACCTCTCCACTATCTCTATCTTCTTGAGGCGGCCAAGCGTCTTCATTGATACGTAGCCGCATTGCCTACAGGTAAGCTTTAGGGTGACCTTCTTCGTTACCTTATATAGAGTCTTCTGCTTAGGCTTCCTGGTGGAGCCGTATCCCTTCAACTTTCTCAAGTACCTCCTCTGCCCCTCGGATAATGTTCGCCTCTTGCCGCTACTGTAAGTGGAGACGCTGTGATCAGTATATGTGTCGCATCGTGGGCAATACATCCTAACTGTCTTCGGGAACTTCATCATTTCTCCGCCCTTAATCTCCCTTTAAAACTTTTTCCTTCCTATATATAATGGAAACTATTTTCCTCATCATGAGGTCCTCGGCATCCTCGACGGGCAACACGGCAACGTCTCCCTTCCTGAATGGCCCCATCTCATTCCCATTGCTGGTCCTTATCCTTAGAAACTGAATCCCAAATGAAACTATCCTGACGCGACCATTATAATCAGATCTAGGCAGCAATGGCTCCAAGTAGCTCAATGAATTCAATATCCTCTTCTCCTCCACCAATAAATTCTTCGGGGTACTGCCGCTTCGCACGGCGGCTAGGATTTTCTCCATGCGTATACGAATCAAGGCAATTATAGCGGACTTAGCGTCGCTTGAGTATACCCCAGATAAGGCATTCTCCAATGCGCCGCCGACCCTAAGGGAACTGCCGATTGATGCCGCCAACTCCCTGTATGACTTGAATGGAAGCTTAACTAGGCTTTCCCTCCCCATTTCAGCCTTAATTAGATCGTTTAGTTCCCTCAAATTCATTTGCCTCCCCTCTCTAGCTCGGCCAAGCCATTGAGCATGACATAGACGGCTACTCCCTGGGGAAGAACCACGCTTGAGCCTGGCGCGGCACTCACGTCCTCGCCCAGCACCTTAGCATTGAGGCTAGCCTTAAACTTAACAGCTATGCTTCCCTTATTGAACACTATCGCTCGCTTCAACACTGGCTCCACTCCACTCTCTAGCTCTCCTAGGCTAATCTCGGCCACCCTTAGACCTGTCTTGCCGTGAAGCGTATTCGGCATTCTTATTAATCTATTGACATCAATTGTAACCACCTCATCTATGGCGATGCCCAGCTTCTTCAGTATTTCCCCCTTCATCCCAGCAACATTAATGGGCTTAGGCCTGCGGCCCAGCACCTCTAAAACAGCCTTGAGAACCCTGCCCGGCCCACCCACGCTAAGCGAGGCGGAGTCCGTCACATCAAGCATGAACTCACCATTAGCTATTAATTGCTTGGTTAAGTCAGCCTTAGCTGTGATGTAATTAACCAATTCACGCCTCTCCTCCTGCCCAAGCAGTATGACATCGCTTTCCTCCACGTGAACATGAAAACCCCTATTCCCCGAAAACGTTATCCTCATGCGGGACACGCCGAATTCATTCATTAATACATCTATTAGCTTCACGGCTTCACGGCGCGCATCCTCGAGACAGTTAATGGTCATCACGCTTATTCCGGCGCAACTCTTGGTCTCCAAGTGATCCCCATCTATGTCGAAAACGAGGTCAGCGCCTCTCCATTCCTTCATGGCCATATCCTC
>JBMFVP010000070.1:0-6678 GCA_049965935.1 Thermocladium sp. | reverse complement strand
GCCTACAATCATCCCTATCAACGCTGAATATGCTGGGTGATGCGGTGGAGGCAGCTAAGCCCCTCATACGTAAGGCATTCATAGATGCAATGAATGAGGAATTAAGGGAGGCATTCACCGCGCTGCGGCATAAGGAGGCCTACGTCGATATCAGGATGGATAATGATTACGATATCTACGTTAAGAGAGGCGACGGCAGGGAGATTCCCCTCGAGGCCTTATCCATGGGGGAGAAGAACTTGGTTGCCCTAATATTTAGGTACGCCATGGCTAAGGTGATTCTTGGACGCATCCCAATAATGATGCTCGATGAACCCACCGAGCACTTGGACTCCGAACATAGGGCCAAGGTAGCTGCTTGGCTACGGGATGTCTCCTCCAGCATAGATGTGATACTAATCACATCCCACATAGATTCATTCGAGAACAGCGCGGATAACGTGGTTAGGATAGAGACCGTGAATCAAATGGGGGACACGGAGGTCGCCAATGCATGAGGAAACTGCAAAATAATGCCTTGCCCCACCTAATCAACATAGTTGAATTTAGGGCAGGTGATGGGGGAGGCATTAATGGCATTGCCTTCATGTTCACGCAATCTATTTAAAGCTAGCATTACATGGATGAATTAATATGGTAAAGTTACTTAGCTATTTCCAGGGGAATGATAATAAGAAGATTAGTGGCGGATACAGGCTGCGGACTTATAAGGTGAAGCCGAAGCATTTAGGCGGTGGCCCCGCCACTAATACTAGGCTGGGGGAGTTGGAGATCAAGAGGGATAGGTCATATGGAGGCGTTATCAAGACTAGACTATTGAGGGTTCAATACGCCAATGTAGTGGATGCCTCCACAGGCAAGGCCGTCAAGTCTAAAATAATCAAGATAATCGATACGCCGGCCAATAAGGATTTCCTTAAGAAGGGCATCATAGTTAAGGGCGCCATTATAGAGACCGAGGCGGGGAGGGCAATAGTTACGTCAAGGCCGGGGCAGGACGGCGTGTTAAATGCCGTTCTACTGAAGTAAGGGAAAATAAATGAGGCGCGGCCGCTTAATAATTTGGCGAGTGAACCTTGCCTCCGTTCCCCGAAGCAGGGGGAGAGCCGTGCCGCGATCCTTGGCTGTTCGGGACCCAACCCTGGATGAAATAGCGGCCGCCATGGCTAAGTTGGGCCTAGAGCCTAAGCCTCATCCCGAGAAGAGGTACCCAATGCTTTGGTTCGATGATTCCGCGAGCGGTTATGTAGAGGCCGAGGGAAGCAGCATGAAGAGGAGTCGCGTTTTGATGGAGGTAGCAAAGATAATAAAGTCAAGTAGAGAGGTGGGGCCCCGATCCTAACGGTCTTCATTGTGGGCACTGCCGGAAGCGGTAAGAGCACATTAACGTCCTCGTTATCCCAGTACCTTGAGGATCAAGGAAACGAGGTAGCAATACTTAACCTGGATCCCGCGGCGGAGTACTTGCCATATACCCCAGACATAGATATTAGGGATCAAGTGAATGCTAGGCAATTAATGAGGAAGTACAAGCTAGGCCCTAATGCATCTATGATTGCCGCGATGGACCTCGTGATAACCAGGGTCGATGAGTTACGGGAACAAATAAGCGCCTTTGAACCCGATTACCTGATTGTGGATACTCCTGGCCAAATGGAGATATTCGCGTTCAGGGGCTCCGGCTCCTTATTGGTTAATCGATTATCAACCGAGAAGTCGCTTGTCTTATTCACTATTGACTCCAATCAAGCAAGAACTCCCTCGGGCCTTGTATCCAATTTATTGCTATCATTATCTGCCCAATACAGGTTCCAGAAGAGCCAATATAATGTTCTAAATAAGTCGGATTTATTGGATCCGGATCTCGTGGATGACGTGGTTTCATGGGTTGAGAATCCACAGCAATTAGAGCTTAGCCTACAGTCAGAGGGACTTGAGACAGAGCTAAACATGAGGATAATCCAAATAATAGAGGCGATGGGATCAACATCAGTTCCAATACCGGTTAGTTCAGTGACGCGAAGCGGCCTGGATAGGCTACATGCAATACTGGAGCAAGCCCTCACTGGCGGCGAGAAGCCTCAATGATGCGGGATCCACATTAATCCTCTTCTTCCCCCTTCTTTCTCCGCTCGCCAGATATCTTTGCGAACTGAAGCGTGTGCTGCCTATGGGTCTCCAACAAGGTTAAGGCAAGGTGGGAAGCCTCGGCCTCAGTCAAGTGAAAAACCGCGTCTCCAATTCTCAGGAAATAGCCTCCCTCCTCCGGGAACCCATTCTCATTAAGAGATGGGGGCTGCGCGTCTATGGTTAACTTATTGGGTTTCTTGTCTTTACTAAAGTGAGTTATCTCTATTATCCTAGATGTGGATTGCTCCGGCACAGGTATTGAATGCTTCACGGCTTATAAATGCTTCCCCATAAGCGATCCACCACCTAAATAATGAACCCCCTCATTCCTTTATCACACCTCAATTACGTGGGGCTCATATCTAGCCACTGCATCGGGATCTTTTAAGCCATGCCCCGTCGCTATTAGAACAGTTGAACCACTTAATTCACCGCTTCTCACTAGTCTCAAGTACGCTGCGTATGTGGATGCACTGGCGAGCTCCACGAAGACACCCATCTTAGCCAAAGCTTTCTGGGCATTGATTATCTCCTCGTCGCTAACCTTTATGAATTCACCATTAGTGGCCTTAACCGCCCTCCAAGCACGGAACCAATTAACTGGATTCCCAATCCTTATAGCTGAAGCCACGGTCTCCGGCTTCACAGGAATTAATTCCTCCCTCCCCATCTCCCATGCCGACGCTATTGGACTAGCGCCCTCGGCCTGCACCCCAATTAATCTAGGAATGCCCTCCACGAGACCCGCCTCCATTGCTTCTCGGTATCCCTTCCATATCGCATATATATTACCCGCATTGCCGACTGGAACTATCACGTTATCCACCTTAGCCTCCTCAATTATCTCTAGTGCAATTGTTTTCTGCCCCTCAAGCCTCCACGGATTAAATGAATTAAGGGGGTAACTTCGCCCCGCCTCCCTCTCCAATACATAACTCAATGCATCATCAAAGCTGCCCCTTATCTTGAGTATGGTTGCTCCATGAACTATGGCTTGAGCCAATTTCCCCGCAGCGACGTGACCATCCGGTAAAGCCACCTTAACCTCCAGCCCAGCGGCCGCACCGTAGGCTGCAGCCGATGCTGCAGTATTGCCTGTGGATGCTACAACCAGCGAGGATGCACCGGCTGCCTTAGCTATGCTAACTCCAACAGTCATTCCTCTATCCTTGAAGGAGCCCGTGGGATTAGCGCCCTCGAACTTGAGAAGCAAGTCACTGTGCAGCCTAATAAGGGGGGTGCATCCCTCTCCCAGCGTGACCCTAGTTCTGGGCCGTGGCAATATTGATGAGAAGCGCCAAACGCCTCTTCCCCTTGGTTTTATCAGCGGCTCCTCTATAATTGCATCCAGTAATTCACCGCAGCGGGGGCACTTGAATGATGAGGGGGCGGGCGGAGTCTCAGCGCCACAGCGGGGGCACCGCATTATGTATTGAGGGAAGATTAAGTTGTTTCCTGGTTATCCTCCATATGTAATTGCCTTGCTTCGATTTTTAAAGGATTAATGAATTAGTGACTCAAATACTCTATGTATTATCGTCGCTCTTATTTTTCTCCTCTCATAATCATCATTAATTTGCTGACATCCACAATAGTTACCTCGTCGTTAATTATATCATAATGTATCCAATTAATGGAGCTGGGCACTCCCTTCATCCTCTTCACTCTGAATCTTCTAATAGTTAAACCAATCTGTTGAAGCGTGGGATCCACGTCGACCTCTATCACGCCGTCGAACGTGTATTCAATGGTGTCAAGCAAGTTATTTATGTCATCGGTCCCCGTGTGGGCCACCACTATCGACAATAATCCTCTCTCGCGGGAGAGTGCTTTCATGCCTTTAATGAACTTAATCATGTCCCTGGGATCAATGCTCACCAAGTAATCATTTATTGAGTCAATTATCACTAGCTTAGCATCAAGTCGCTTAGCCGCATTGGCCACCGAGCTCTGCAGAGAATCAATGTTATACTCGGTGATTGTATCCACGACGTTCTTCGATTGTATCTGGGGTGAGAAGCCATTTATTAAGAATAAGCCCTCCTCCCTACCTCCAAGTCTTGTAACTCCATCAACGACGGATTTAGGATCATCATCGAAGCATACATAGAGAACATGACCTGCTTTACTCATGTTGGCCGCAATATATTGGTTAAAGAATGTCTTGCCCATTCCAAGCCCACCCCTCACTAGGACAGTGTATGAGAATGGTATTCCCTCGGGAAGCACGGATTCCATGAATGATAATTTTATTTTGCCGCTCATGAATTAATGCAGCGAGGAAATATAATAAAGATTCCGCAGAGAACTGGGCTAGGCGTCATGTTTTTAAATTTTTGAGGAGGCGATGCACTCATGTCTAGCTCATACCTAAGATGGCTTGGCCACGCGGCGTTCGAATTAAGGATAGGTGGCAAAACTATACTCATAGATCCCTGGATAAGCAATCCAATGTCTCCCGTCTCAATTAATGACTTTAAACAAGTCGATTTCATACTTGTCACCCACGACCACTCGGATCACTTGGGTGAGACCGTTGAGATAGCTAAGAAAACTGGCGCGACCGTGGTCGGCGTATTTGAATTAATGGTTCACCTAGAGGAGAAAGAGGGGCTGCAGAACACTATTGGAATGAACATGAGCGGCACAGTCAAGTTAAGCGATGGCATTGAGGCGATAATGGTTCCCGCCACCCATAGTTCAACCCATGGCTCCCCCGCCGGCTTCATAATCAAGGCCCCCGAGGCCACTATTTATCATGCAGGCGATACAGGGCTTTTCAGCGATATGGAGCTCATAGGTAGGCTCTATAAGCCGGACGTGGCGCTTCTACCAATAGGCAGCACCTTCACAATGGGGCCCCGAGAAGCTGCATACGCTGTTTCCCTGCTTAATCCCAGGATAGCAATACCGATGCACTTCAACACATTCCCGCCAATAAAGCAAAACCCTGAGGACTTCACCATCCTCGTAAGCAAATTAAGTCCTCACGTGAAGACCATAGTTATGAAGCCAGGCGATAAGCTTCAGCTGCCTCCATGATGTTAAAAATCATAAATTACTCCTCCCCTACTTCCTCCTCCCCGCCTATCTCAGAGCCCTCGGACTCCTCTGTGCCCTCTAGGGGTGACTCAAGGGATGAGGCTACCTCTAATTTCGGCTTGCTCGCATCCTCCAAGTACTTGATCAGAACTTCGCCTTTTCTCCTAAGTATCCTGAAAGCCTCGTTTAGCAAAGCATTCATGTCTAAGTTGCCGAATGACTCCACCCAAAAAACGTACTTCTTCTCATCCCAATCCACCTTAATGGCCTTGCCGCATAATTCTTCGCATGTCTTCCACCTATCAAAGGTGCACTTAAGTGGATCCAGTATCTCTATTTTCCCTTTCTTGATGGATAATGCGCCGGGGCAAATCTCAAGGCACTTCGTGCAGTTCTCGCTCTCCCCGATCACTTCCACACGAGGATAGTAGCCGTAGGATGCCAAGCAGGGCTGCCACTTGGCGTGGGTTCTTCCCCTGCCCAGCTTTGCGTATGCCTCCAGCGATAGGACTTGACCCTCCTCCAGTTTAACTATGGGTATATCCGGCTGAACAGGCGCGAAGTCAGGATCATCAGGTATTAAATCTTTGCTATAAACAGTGGTGGGCTTCTTCGCCTCAACGCTTAATTGGTACCTTATTTGGCAGAGAGATGGATCGACCAACTCATCTTCACACTCCTCTATCTTAGGCATCTTCTCCAGATTAGTCCTGAGCGGGATCATAGCTAATCTATGGGCAATTATCTCATCATACAGCACGGATGTATTGTCGAGGATTATCACGTTATCTATGGCCACTATGGGCACCTCAACCATTAAGGTCCTCCTCAACGCATTGACTAATCCGGGCTCCGCCCCATCCACTATGAACTTAATGAAGTCATCCCTTCGTTCAATCAATTTTATTGAAACCACTATTAAATTGCTGATCCCCACTATTTAAAAACCTCACCACTTCATATAGCTACAACAAGTGAACTACGCCGGGTCCTTATGGAGGGGGTCTTCGCTTCTTAACCCTCATTGAGTCAAAATAAGATGAGGAGCGAGGCCGGCTTATGGAGGATTAAATCCATTAAAGGCTCTACGTGAGCGGCACTTTATTGATTCAAGTCCTTAGATGTTATAGGTACGTGAGGATCCCGCGACGCAGGATGGGATCCACTATCGTATATTTATTCCCTTCTTTTCTAATGAAGCCGGAGTCCATTAGGTTCCTGAAAATTATTGATCCAAAACGTCAAACCTCGTCCCTTCTAGGGGCGGGGTAATGTTTTAAACCAAAACATCTATTCTTTTTTGTGGCGCCTTCTCCTGGTCAATTTACTGTGGATGAGGGGTGGGGGCCGACATTTACCCCCACAATACCAGGGGAGGGAGTCCACGAAGCTGAATACTCAAAAAGGAGGACAAACGTAATCCGCCTCACACCAAACGGCTACCAAGAAAGGAAGCTAAGGAAGTTAGCCAACGCCTCAGCCAAGCTATTCAACGAGGCTAATTAT
>JBMFVP010000069.1:0-6760 GCA_049965935.1 Thermocladium sp. | reverse complement strand
GACCACTCTCCTTCATTGTCCTGCATAGTGGAGTAGCGCCCGTGAATGGGGCGTAACCCTCTAGACCTCGGGGAACCCCCGCCTCTTTAGGGCGGGGAGGAGGTCAGATTCGTATCAAGGTATTAATTAAAAAGGGAGCCTGTCTCCTGGTTTCGATGAGTTGCGACTTAATAGTTGTGGTGAATAATGTGTCAAGCGTAACTAGGTTACTGGATTTCGTGAAGATGGTTTACGGCTTCGGCGTGCGGAGCCTTGTACTCACGAGGGTTTATGGAGCCGCTGCGCAGCAGGGGATTGGGGAGGCGTTTAAGGTGGCTCTTAAGTACTCCTCCTCGCTCCTTGTCCTGCCCGACGTAAATGATGCCATAGATTTACTTGCTCCAGACAAGATTATAGTGCTGAAGAGGCGCGGCGAGGCGTCGATTGATTTAATGAAAGCCGTTGAGGGCGCCGGGAAAATCATGGTTATAGTGGATGGCTCCGACCAGGAAACCAAGGCCCCGAACTCGATCGCCGCATACTCAACTCAATTCAATGTGGGGAGCTTAGCCATGTTGGCGGTGGGCCTAGATAAATTAATGCAATGCTTAAATAACTCATAACTCTCTCGATTCATATGGAGTTCTCCTTTAATCAGGAAGAGGAGTTATTCAGGAAATCCGCGAGGGAATTCGTGGAGAGGTACGTCAAGCCTAACTGGGTTGCATTGGATGACGGTAAGTACGGCTTAATCAACATCATTCGAAGAATGGGGGAAGTGGGGCTCCTCGGAGTTCCCTTTAACTCTAAGTACGGCGGCGCCGATGGTTCCTTCACCATGGTTGCGCTGGCCACGGAGGAATTGGCTTATGGGGATCCATCCCTAGCCACCGCCGTCTATTACCTGCTGAACAATGCTTGGCCATTCATGGTGCAGCGATACGCCTCTGAAGCAGTTAAGGAGGAGGTCCTCCCCCTAGTCTCGACCGGTAAGGCATTCATTGGAATAGCGAGCACGGAGCCCCAGGGCGGAAGCGATGTCGCATCATTTAAGCTTGAGGCGAGGAAGAGGGGGGATACATGGGTGCTGAATGGGGAGAAGAACATCGTGACAGGTATATCCCTCATAGTTAATGACTTGGAGGAGGGCGGCTTCGTGACTATCGGTAGAACAGGCCCCATTGAGTCGAGGCACAAGGGATTAACCGTGTTTCTCCCCCTCATCAAGAGGCGCGGCTCGCTTCTCCCTGGCTTTGAGTATAATGATTATGAGGAAATAGGTCGCCGCGGGCTTCCAACTGGTTTACTGCGGTTCAAGGACCTCGAGGTTCCAGATAATCAAGTATTGGGGGAAGTTAATGGCGGCTTCAAGATAGCCATGGAGGGCTTCGACTTGGCTAGAACCATGATAGCCGCCGCCTCAATAGGCGCAACGAAGTGGTTGCTCGAGGAAGGGAAGAAGTGGATAAAGGAGAGGCAAGTCTTCGGGAAGCCAATAGCCTCCTATGAGGGCATCAGCTTCAAGTATGCGGAACTAGCCACGAGGCTGGAGGCGGCTGAGCTGCTCATGTTTAAGGCAGTGTGGGCCGCCGATAAGGCATTCATCAAGGAGGACGGCGTCGATATCCTGGAGGTGGCTACCCTTGGAGCAATGGCTAAGATGACCGCCGTGGAGCTAGCCGTGGATGCGGCCCTTGAGGTCATGAAGTGGTTCGGCGGCATGAGCTACTTCAAGGAGTTACCGGAGGCACGCGTACTGCTCTCGGCTCTAAGTTACTATGTCGGGGCAGAGGGAGCGGCTAACATAATGAGGCTAATAGTGGCCAGGAACAGGATAGGCAAGGAAGTATGATTCGCCCCGCCAAGGTGCGTGATGTTGCGACGGGGCGAGCTGCTCATAATGATTAGTTGGACTCTCTGGGGCATTGGTTACTATGCTTACTATCCCTTCCTATCAATATTCCTCGTGAGGTTCATTCCGGAAACTAATCTAGGATTATTCTATGCCTCCTTAACGGCGGCCGCGCTCCCGCTCCCAATAATTGGTGCTTGGCTTGGGCGAGCAATCGGAGCGCGTCGTGTAATGATGCTTGGCATGATTATTTCAGGGCTGGGCCTCGTAATGCTTGGATTCGCCTCATCAATTTACTGGGCACTACTTTGCTTAATCCTTTACTACTTCTTCTTCATATCACTGCCCAACTTCTATGCCTACATGAGCAGCATGGGGCGGGGAACAATAGCCAGGGTGTGGGGAGTATCTATTCTGCCATCAATAGTGATGCCGGCCCTAGGGGGTTGGGTCGCTAATGCGTTCACAATTAACGCTGTATTCCCCCTCAGTGGTTTAGCGGTCATGATGTCCGCGGTCCCATTGATTTGGCTACGGAGCAGCATTGCCAGCGATGAAAGCAGTGGAGCGAGACTCCTCATTACTCCCCTACTGGTGATAATACCCATAGCATTGGCGTCGCCCTATGTTTACCTAGTGGTTAAAGTAATGTATGGACTCAATTACGCCAGCGTGGGCATAATAGCGACTCTAGCCGAGGTGATAGGCATGCTTGCCTCCCTCCTGGGCTCCCGGAGCCGTGGCCAGCTTTATCTATCCATTAATCTAGTGATGTTCTCTCTAATCGGGTTACTCGGCATTAGCTACATCTTCGCGGTGTTTTATGGGTTCTGGGAATCAATAATACCAATGTCGCTGGAGGGGGTCAGGGCGCGTTCGCCTAGGGATTACGGCATAGTGAACTCAATGCAGCAATTGGGTTGGTTAATTGGGTACGCCGCATCATACTTAATTAATAGCCCAGTGATGGCCACTGAGGCGGCCGCGGTTCTCTCCCTAATTCTAGCCATTGCTGGATTATGTCGTGTCAAGGCTTAAGCCTAAATTATCTCAGGCAGCTCCTCACGGCGGTTCCTATCGTTCCCCGCCAAAGTGAAAAACAGCACCGTTCAAGATTCATAGAGAAAATAGATAGTATAAGGTGAGAGACCAGCAAAAATGCTTAATGAACTTCGGGCGAAAACTCAGCGACTTAGCGGAAATGAGATATAATGATTTAATGTAGAAATTATATTAATTTTTCATCTATCGACGATGTGTCTGTAACAGTCATAATTCTGGGTCTCTGGATCTTAATTATATCCTCCACCCTTATCTCGAGGAGGGTTGATGCGTCTCCGCCTCCTGCGTATACTTCCCCATTTATTGCAGCTAGTTCCGAGTCAATTATCGTATCTATCGGTATATCGATGGGGGGAACACCGCCAGCCTCGTAACCGGTCAATTCAGCGACCTCGCTCCTAGTGGCTAGCCTCACCCGCCTAACCCCAAGCAATTTAGCTAGTTTGGATTGATTCACGCGCCGGGATCCCCGCAGCACCACTGCATGCGGCTTTCCCTCGTTATCAACGAATATAACCGTCTTCACTATCCTATCCACCTCAATGCCCAACGCGGCCGATGCCTTAATGGATGTCGCTGCATCCCCAACTGAAATCAATCTAGCCTTTACTCCATTCTCCTCAACGAATCTAGCCAAGTCGCTGGCCCCCTTCATTCAAGGCCTCCCCGAGACAAGTACCCGCGGCGCCACACCACTATGACCGCCACCGCGGCCACCACGGCCACTATTATTATGATGAGTATAATGGAGTAGGCGCTAGCTGTTACATTAGCGGGCGTCGCATTAATGTATATGTGGCCGCTTGACCCAGTTATTATGTAGAGGTTCCCACTTATCGAGTACTGGTAATTGCCGTCAGGTAGCGAAATGATTGCCGTTGGCCCTGTTTCCCTGAATACTTGGTTCAGGTACTGCCCATTGAATTCGCCCCCCGTGACCGTGATGCTCCATTCCGAGGAACCCAGTAGCCCAATGTGATTAACCGTTATGTACACATTATAATAGGCGGTGCTATACGAGAAGCTCGCGTTCCCGGGCTTGCCGTTCACGATCGCTGTGGTCGATGATGGGGAGGGAAGCAGGGCATTGCTATATGCCCCATACTGGGCTTGGGATGCCGTCACGGTGTAGGACCCATCCGGCACATAAATCGTGGTGGTGTTGGGTAACTTAATTGGGATAGTGCGGGTCACCGGGGTTCCGTTAAAGTCCTTGCCGCTTATCGTTATGGTTGCGGAGGCGCCGCTTAACCCATTCGCGCTTAGGGTCAATGGGTACTTAAGCAGCACGTAATTACCAGTAACATTAACGCCGCTTCCCCAAACGCTGAATCGCTCGCTCGATGAAATGGGCGCCGCTACATTCAAGTAATTACCCTCCACGGCGTTGCCAAACGTGATCCTATATCTACCATCCGGTAATTTCAAGTTAAGTGCCCCCGTTGCCGATTGATTGATATACACGGTGGAGCCATTTATCGTGCTCCCCATTATGGTGACTGGGTAAGTTAATGTGGACGAATTAATACCTATGGTGACTGGGTAAAGCTGCAGCGCGTACTTCACTATATTAATTGGGCCGGCCCTGCCGGCCGCATTGCTTGATGTGTAGCCGAATGGGATGGTGGCGTTATATAGATAGGTTCCCTGCGGTGCATAAATCACTATTGATTGACCGGCCCCAAGCACGGTGGCAAGTCCCACTGGATTCCCCGTTGACGTTGTTCCGGTGAAGATGAGTCCCCAAGTAAAGTTCCTCCCCAATCCCTCCTCCCTGAATATCATAGACACGGTCGGTATGAAGATTCCGCCGGCTCCGCTTAGCGTTATTGTGCCCGTGGCTACTGGTATAGTGAAGTTGGGGAAAGTCACGTAGTACCCATATTCCCCAATGGGTAGGTAAAGCAGCACCGAGGAGTTGCTTGTGGTAATCGACTCCCCATTGGATAAATGAATGCTCCACTTGAATCCGGTGACTGGGCCTATGGAGATGGTTAATGGGTATGTGGGTATGGTTATGGTCACCGTGGAGTAGTGGATCACGAAGTCACCTATGCTTATGGGGTAAGTCGTGTTGGAGGGGAGGTAGAGGTACGCATTATAGATGCCGTTGGGTAGGTATATGGTGGCGTTGGGCCCATGGAACCAAGTCGGGGGAGCGCCGTTGAGGCTTAGTCCCCACGTGGAGTTGCTTCCCGTAATTATGGTGACGGGGTAATTACCCGTGGTGCTGGGCAAGTAGCGGATCACGTCTATGGAGCCGCCCGGCGGGGTCGATGATAGGGAGAGGTATATGCGTTGAGTATATGGGTTGACCGCGACCGAGACGGGGTGATTCTGAACCGGTATCTGCACCGCAGTATCGTAGCCCATGGATAGGAACACGGCATACAGGGATTGACCATTAACTATGTACAATATGTTATGAATGGGATCCAACGCAATGCTTGACCCCCCTATCGGTATTGTGCCGACCACGTTAAAGCCATTAACCACATAAGTAGCGCTTCCCGTCAATACGTATACCGTGCCCGTCTTATTATTGATTACTGCCTCGATGGGGGGAGCCGGAAGATGCAGCACATACATTACTTGACGAGAGGTGGCGTTTATCATGGTTACCGTGCTCGCGCCCTGGGACAACACGTACACTACATTAGTGATGGGATTAACTGCTATTGATGTTGGGGACCAATCTATTGATGGGGATGAGCCCATTATGAATAATTCATAACTGGATCCGCTTATTATGGCCAACTTATTGCTGGTGATTGCAGCCACATACGCCGTGCCGGTCAATGGATTAACCGCAACGGAGACTGGAGTCCAGGGCAGCGGGATTACCGTAGTTGATCCACTGGGGTTAACCACTATGACCTCGTTCTGTTGGGGACACGTCACATAAAGCGCATTAGTTAAGGTATTGACTGCGGCATCAGACGGCGATGAGCAGATTGTAACGTTAGCAATAGGTTTCCCGCTTAGGCTTGCTTGATAATATCCCTGGGGATTAAGGGCGTATAGATACCCCGTGTAGGGATTAATGGTTAACACATTAACTCCTGGGTACGAGTAAAGCGATTCATTAAATAGCACTGCATAAGTCACATTGAATTGAGCCGCATGAATCACCGCTCCAACCGACAAAAGCAGTAACACGAAAAACAAGTAACGCATACATTCCGGATAGAATAAATAATATTTAAGCATTACAGAGAGGGGTTTAGTGGCGGGAAGCCCCGCATTTATGGTGGAGATACATGAGCGAAGACTTATTTAAATTAGTCCCTCATCTATCTTGACTGACCCCTCCCCCGACCTGAGGGGCGAGGCTTGTAATTCATTTTTTCAGTTAATAATTACCAGGTTTAACTCATTAAACTCCTCTTTTACTGCTAGGAAATCGGTATCTTTAGTTAGTAAAGCTAAGTCTCTGTTGATAGCTTGAGCCGAAATCAATACATCAAACCCACCTATTAATTTACCTTTATCCTTCAGTCTCTTATAAATTCTAGAACCAACTAACGCATCCTTTTTAGTTGGATTTAAGGTCTTAAAGGCTGATAGAAAATCAAGTATTTTATTTTCTTCAATCCTACCCAATAAAACTTCAAAGACCGTTAAGGAACTTATGTAAAAGTCTTCTGCGCTAGAAATAACTTCCTTTACTTCCTTATTACCCCTTAAATATTCAATGATTGTTGAACTTTCTATTAATAGCTTCATCAGTCCTCGCCCTCATCTCTCTAATCTCTTTTAACATCTCTTTACTCTCGCCTTCACTAAGTATGCCGAAATACTTCTCAATTTTCTTTCTCCTCGAACTTAATGATTCTTCAATTAATTTCTCAATCACATCGCTAAAAC
>JBMFVP010000068.1:0-6928 GCA_049965935.1 Thermocladium sp. | reverse complement strand
ATAATTCTGCCTCTTTCATCAATGGTAAGTATAACTTCTCTGTCCATGAATGTCTATTTTATTTTTCATCAAATAAAGTCATCCTTAGTGCCTCTATCTATAGTTATTTTCTATGGTTCTATGGGTAAAATTTATTTCTCAATTATTAGCCCGTATTAATAAGGGAAGATATTGCAAGTAATTTAAAGGTTTTAATTGCGTCTATCTTTTTCCAATCCATTTAGATCAATTTCTCAGAGGTAAAGCAGGATAATGAGTATGAACGATAACTCCACGGCCTCATAGAGCCCATACATCCTTAGCCTGGTTCTCGATGAGTACTTGCCCAAGTATCCCTTAATGTATGCGTAAGCCCCGGCCCAGTGAATCAGGGCGAAGACAATCAATAAGGCAGTGATGGGTGAACCATATAGGACCAGCAGCATAATGAAGTAGAATAATGATTCATATATAGAAATGATTACTCCGATGCGCCTAGGCACAGCTAAGCCCCTGAACCCCAAATACGAGCCAAAGACGTGGATCAGGACCATTAATCCAGCAAGCATGTAAAGAGGCGTCAGCAGCATGGAGAGGCTTGGGATCAAGTCGATTAATTGCTTGCCGTAGTTACCGATCCCATGCAAACCAATGAATGCGGTTCCTTAGGTCCCTCAGCCCTACAGGCAGTAGTGAGGAGCTCATTTGCTGCGGCTTGTCCAGAAGCTCCTCATTAATTGAATGAATATATTCATTGAACTGCCGGATGCCTCCGACATTAAGTGAACAATTGCCTCCGCATAAATCACGGATAATAAGTTGGCCATTCTCTCCAATGCAGTAGCCGTGTCCAGCCTCAATTGGAGGCCGCTCCTGGCAGCGGAGCTCAGGAGAGTCACCAATAATTGAGTGGGCAAGGCAATTATTGTTGCCACGCCAACCCCTCGTGAAACAAGCATTAAAGCAATCATTGCCCTCCTCTGCCAATACGAGTCATCACGTGGGGAAGACAATATGTCCCGCAGCTCCCCACCAATTAAGCTAATGCACTCGCTCCCCGAGAAGAATTCGTTTACCCCGGCGGACCTACCATTTACGCAGTAAGCATTGGCAACATCATCAATCAATGCAGTGAGCCGTGGAGCCAATTTGCTTAATTCATAATCGTAATCCGACCCCCATCTAGATCCAACATGCAGCTGCGCATTTATGTGGCGCATGAAGGGAGCGATATCGCCCCGCAACATGCCCTCAATATAGGAATCACTCATTAACTGTAGCTGGGTGGGCAATTAATATAGGCTCCCCCCAGCACCAATTAGACTGGGTAACAGTTATGGTGGACCGGGTGGGATTTGAACCCACGATCTCCCGCGTGCAAGGCGGATATCCTTCCAGGCTAGACTACCGGCCCTCATTCATGGCCCTTGCCCCATCCTTTTAATGCTTTTCGGCATTACTGCCCCCTCCCACCCCCGAGAGCATGGGCTTAACCCTGGAAACCACCCTCTCCGCCTCCTCCGGGGTCAATTCATGCTTGTTCCATCTATAGTTGCCGTAGAATGGGATCACGTGGAAATGAACGTGAAAAACCACTTGCCCGGCATCCGCCCCATTATTCTGAAGCACCCTTACTCCAGTGGCGCCCAGCGCTTCCTTCACGGCCAGGGCCACCTTCTTGGTTGCTTTAATTACTTTGCAGAGCAAGTCATCCGGCAACTCATAGATATTCTCATGATGTTTCCTCGGCATTACCAGTATATGCCCCTCGGCGGCCGGGTACTTATCCAGAATCGCCACGACATCCTCATCCTCATAAACCACGTACCCAGGCGCCCTCCCGCCAATTATATCGCAGAAAATGCAACTCATCAAAGGGGAACCTAAACAAGCAATTTAAAAATTAGCCCCCAAGGTAATCCTCATGATGATGAGCAGTGCGATGGGTTCCTAGCCACGCCCCTCACGATAATTAATTGATGACAAGTAATACGCGCCCATCACTATCGCGCCGCCCTCCCTCGCGGCATCAATTAATCGACTCCCCCCCCTCCCCGCATTCATATATCAGTATCGCGTGTCCAATCCTGGATCTAGTGTCGGCGTATGCATATGATCGTGGATCATAACGGAGTAGCGCCCAATAAAGGGGCGTAACCCTCCAGACCTCGGGGAACCCTCGCCATTTATGGCGGGGAGGAGGTCAGAATAGCAATTCGGCACCCGTTTTCTCGCTTATCTTTGTTAGTACCCTGCCCAGTTCCCCGGGCCTATCCGTTAATGTTATGTCGAGTATGCATACGCCTCTTTGGGCGGATAACATTAATTCATATACCCTCGTGAACATGTCTTGAGCTTGGCTGAGGGTACTCGCTATATCGCTCATTTTCATTGATGTTCAATAACTATTATTAAATGTTTCCAAGCAATTCCTTATTGGCGATCAGTGGGCGGCGCATAATCATCATTGATGACGGTTAAACCCAGGAGTGTCGCGAATTCCTCCAGCTCCTTCCTATTATTGCCGTAAAGCACAACCCTATGCCACCCGCTTCGTCTATCCCAATTCCTCGCCGTTCCCTCCACGTTTCCCCTCGCAACTAGTTTAGTTGAGCAGGCCTCCGCCCTATACTCATTCATTGATGCCTTGGATACATGAATGTATAGTCGCTTCTCCTCGGGATTGAAGCCAACCACCGTTACGTCCTCATTAGTGGGCAACTTAACGTGAATCGAGGCATGCTTGGAGCCGAGGTGGGCAGTGGTTATTATGTAACTGGACTCGGGCTTATCGCCGCCATGCGGATTAGTTGGGGCGTAGCAATGGTGGTAAATGAATTCCCCGGCCCCAGCATCCATGCCTACATTGACCACGAACCCATTCTTCCCAAGCAGGTACTTGCCGATCAGTATGGGAACCATTGAGTAAGCATCGGCCTCACATATGGGTATTATCCCATCATACCAGAGCTGCATGTAGCCGAGGCAGGGCCAAGCCCGCAATAGGCCCGTGTTATAGAGCACTATACAGTCCACGGCCACCGCATTAGCTCCAGTCCCCTGAGCGGCCGCCCTCATTGCTAGGTATAGCTTGGCCGAATTAATCACCTCATTCATGTCGGGTTCCTTAATTGATTCGGCCCCCCTCAACCACTTATCAGCCACGGCCCTCGCATCATCCTCATTAACTCGATCAAAGTACTTCGAGCGGAACTCCTCGGCATCAATTATTATGGGCGTTACCCCGGTTACTGCATTAATGCTTCTAAAAATTGAGTAAAGATCCGTGCTGAGGGGGAATTGCCAAGCCACGTGGGACTTAGTGCTGGGAGAGACTATGAAGAGCACCTTACTATTCCTCAACTTATCCAGGGCCAGGAGGTGCCTAACCTTATTGATTGCCTCCCTCCCCGCCGGGTTCCTCGTGAAGACAGTGATCACGCGGCGACCAGGGTGGAGGGAACCAAGCAGCGCCTCCCCAGCGCCGCTATATGCCTCGCCTATAACCAGGACAGGCTTGCCGCTCATAACTATGGGATCCAGTAATCCAACTATTGAGTTAAGCACGACCACGAGGTACCCCACGGCCCCCTCCTCGCTCCTCAGGAATTCCTCGGCATCCCCCATATCCCGTATATGGTGAATCGAGAAATCGACGCCTGGAAACTCCTTCCTAAGCTCATCCACCACCTTCCCCTCCACATCATTTAAGTAATCGATCGAGGCGGGCGGGCCACCGAGATCCCCCGTGAGTGGATCAATGAATGCCACCGGTATCCTAGTCATGCTATTAACTGGATGATCATGGTTTTAACTATTTCTAAAAACCTCATGGGTCCCGAGAAAGTTCTTTTTCACAATGATAAAACAAACAACAAACCTCGCCCCTTCTAGGGGCGGGGATTCCTAGGAAAAATTTTTAAGTGCTTGTGTGGAAGGTGTTATTGTTCCGCTGGTGAATTTTTTGGGAATGGGGAGCGGGGGCCGACTCACCCCCGCAATACCAGCGGAGACGAGTAGCACCCAATAAAGGGGTGTAACCCTCCAGACCTCGGGGAACCCTCGCCCTTTAGGACGGGGAGGAGGTCAGTCTTCTGCGCCCTAATGGAAGGCTTTATTAGGCAGTGCCTCGTCATTATATCATGAGCGATCTAGTACGGTCGCTGGAGAACGCCGAGAAGGTTTTTCACAGGGTTTACCAATTGGCGATATCTACGGGGGCATTTACGTGCTTGACGTGGCGCTGAGCCGCGAGGTAGGTGCATTGGCTAAGATTCTTCAGGCCGTGTCTACGGTGGCTGGAACAGTGCCGCTACTGGTTCATGCATACACTAATCCAGGGGAAGCAACGGGTCGAGCGCTACTCATTTATCCAGCCAATAAGGGTAGGCTGGAGGACGTGGTTAACGCAGCCAAGAATGCGGGAGCAATAATAATGAGCGCCAGCTACATTAAGGCCGAGAAGCTTTAAACCATTAGCCCCCTTCATTATCTAAATATGTGATGGTATTTTGGAGGGGCCTTTTTGGGAATGCCTTAAATTAGGGGGAGTGGTGTTCCAGTAATGCCGGTAAGTAGTGATGTTATAATAGGCATTGTTTCCCAGCAATTGAGTGTATCCATCCAGATAGTGAACGGCATAATAGTCTGGAGCCAATACTTGGGCAGCGACATCATTCAGAGGGAGCGGGGGGCAATGGAGTCATACATGAACATGTTCACCTATATGTTCAACTCCTACCTAAAAGTATTGATGACGATTATTGATTCCCTCATTACCCTCCTGGCCCAGTACCTGCGATCCGGATCTCCAATTATTCCCCCATCAATAATAGACTCGCTCCGCGAATTAAGGAAATTACTGGAGGAATCACAAAGCGACTTTGAGCATAACGATATAAATAACTCAATTGCAAAACTCAAAAAAGCCCTAACCGAGCTCCAAAACATAAACTCAATCATTTCAAGACATGCCAACAAATAATGATCTCTCCCTAACCCTAAACAAGGCTAAGTCGAGTCAGTTAGACTTATAAGTGTGTCTCCAATCATAACCACTAATTAATCTAAGCCTAACAAGGTTTAACTTTACCATTATTGCAAGCCCTGAATCTATTTTATAAATGCATTATCGTTAAACAGTCCTGAGCCTCATAAAGGCAACTGATAGAATACATCTGGTCTAGTTAACCAAGCGTAGAATAATTTACCATCGCATAGTTAATGCAGAGTATGCCTACAGCGGCTCCCACCGCAGTTGTCTCTGCCGCAATCACAGATTGCATTAATAAACCAAGAAATAATGCCATAAAGTCTATGACGAAGAGGATCACGAAAACAATCATAATGAATGGCCTTACTTCTGCCAATCCCCCCCGCCTCGAGGCATGTGTTCATTAAGTTGGAGGACCCCAACCTAAACCCCACATGAGGCTTGCCGCTTATCTAATCGCTTCAATATTTGGGGATCCACACTTGAGCCGTATTTTAGGTTTAGAGCGTATTCCAAGCCTAGTTCCAATATGGACTACTGCCCCTATTGCTTAGGATCCTCGGGCAATTTTGCTTGTTAAATGGTTTATTATCTTAATGATGCATTTTAATGCCTCCTCAGCCTCATTATCATTAGTCCAGAGTTTAAAATTATTTGGATCAAACGCCTCGAATTGCTTCCACTGCCTCTCATTAACGTGAGCAGCGAAGTCACCATAATCCTTAATCCTCATTGCGCATTCAACCAATTCACCCCCCAATAATTCCTTCTTCTTTGCCTCACATATTAACTGGGATAAGCTATATTTATCATATGCTTTGTCATGATCATATGTACTTAACATGCCATCATTGCTGAATCGTGGATTCCTCATGCTTAAGACTGAGTGCAGTGCAGCCTCTAGTGATGCCCTAACCATTACTGCTGAGGCATCATTAAACCCCATGGCGAATAATGATAGAGCATCACCAAGTAGGTTACGTGCATTATAGAGGAGTGGGTGAAGCTTATTGAAGGCATCCTCATTAATTGAGTCCCAGTAATTCTCAATCTTGCGGAACTTGGAGGCATGCTCACTGCATAATTCAACCTCAAGCTTACCAACAATCTTAACACCCTCGCTAGCCTCCCTCACACAGAACGGCACACCACACTTCATGCATAATAAATTAATGCGAGTTAATTAAGGGTTTAGGTTCAGTTAGTATTGTGTTAATGATTTAATTCATTATCTCTTGGTTCAGCAGGTAATGTAAAGAGGGGGCTTAGTGTAAAGCTATTATGGTTTTGCTGGACAAGTGTGATCATTAGTATTTAAGAGTTAGCATTTAAAGGCCATGCTTAATACTTAATTATGTGGATTCTGTAGAACTTATTGGTAGATTGATTGGTACTCCATTCGTTTACCTACTTACTGATGAATCTAGGGTTATGAGGATTACGAAGATATTGATATGGATCGGTATTGGCTTAGTTATACAGTTATATTTTCCACTATTAAGAACTCTATTATACTTATCCCTTGGCTTAGCAGCTACTACAGTGGTGATGTATTGGTACACTGGTAAATTATTAAATTCCGTTTTGGATGAGGTTATGTTTGATTATGCTATAAAGGATCCAGTGAACTTATTTGCTTTACTTGAGTATATAAGAGAACACTCTCTCGTGGAGGATTTAATTAATAATATTAAGATGTTGAAATTACTAAAATTAATACCATTAATATCTGTTGTATTCTTGCCGTTAGCGTTTTCATCATTAATAGCATTTATAACAGCGTTTACT
Organism: Thermocladium sp.; assembly: GCA_049965935.1. GTDB lineage: Archaea > Thermoproteota > Thermoprotei > Thermoproteales > Thermocladiaceae > Thermocladium. Next base: position 168 of record JBMFVP010000068.1, on the reverse strand, counting down.
GTGCAAGTACTTAAGCAGTCATCTATTGACAGTTATGGTTTAGCCATGTTAGGTTTAGCAACTATGATAATTTCACTTGTTGCACTAATCCTAATGGTAATGCGTGGTGAGTATAATGAGAGTGATAATGGTCAAGTGAGCCAAGGTCCATCATCTTCATCTGTCATT
>JBMFVP010000067.1:0-7075 GCA_049965935.1 Thermocladium sp. | reverse complement strand
CTTCATAGTGGAGTAGCGCCCGTGAATGGGGCGTAACCCTCTAGACCTCGGGGAGCCCTCGCCTCTTTAGGGCGGGGAGGAGGTCAGTGACCCATTTATCGATAATAGCCCTGTAGGTTTTGAATCGAATTTATAAACAGTTAATGGTATATAGATCCCATATGCTGGATTTAACAGCATTAACTTAACCTTAGTAATATAGTAATAATTAGCTAGGCATGCGGCATCAATTAACGTGTAATTCTTGAGAAGAAGTATCTCTGAATTATATTGAATTGGCCCAAAGGGAAGCAACCCGGTGATCCCATATATAGAGCGACCAAATCCAGTTAATTGCCCAATTGTTAGATTAGCGGAATAGTGATTAATTAATTCACTTCCATTTATGATTCTAATTATATACATGCTTATGTTGTTGCCATATATGGGAAACTTAAAGCCGTTGAAGTATTGGGGAAGGGGATTTATGCCGGCTACCGGTGATAATGCGTTGCCGATCCATGAATAAAGCACTACATGCATTGGCATCGGCACACCATAATACTTTCCAATGCGTTGCCATAATTTATACGTTCCATTATTTTCCTCAGGCAATGATCCTCCAATCATGGTCAAGTTGCCGAGCAGCGATGCCAAGCTAATGTTTCGAGTCCTGAATATAAATAGCGCCGTTAAGGGATATTCATTGCCCTGCCCTATGATTATTGACCAAGAAGTGATTTTCGGCAGCATTGTTGGATTGATGCATAGCCTCCATAGTGCTCCACCCGTCGAATTAGTCTCGGTTCTACTGGTTATTGTCCAGCCATTTCCCGAAATTATTAGTGTCAAATTTTTATGGCTTAGACCGTACCATGGTGATACCGTATTAGATACTAAGTTAATACCATTTTGGAATGGGTTAGCCGGCATCATTGAGTAGTTAGTCAGGGGTACGGCATAAGTTAGATTAAGTGAGACGGCGTAATTCAAGCATTGAGGAGCCGCGATTTGAGGTATTATAACTGGTATTAGGGCTGCATGAACTATTATACCCATTGAAAATACAATAAATGCCAACATAATAATTATGATGTTCCTCATGGTTAATATAATTGGGTTCTGGCTATAAATCTTTATACTTAGTTGATAAAATAATTTTTATAATCTTTTCCATCTAAATACAGTGGAAGCTATATGAGCATTCACGGAAATGTTTATTTAATTTAGAACATTTTGTTTGCCATGAGTTATGACCCAGAGGGCCAAGTGGAGGATGAGTTCAGGGAAGTCATAAATGAGCTTGGAGCAATGGCAAATGAGGATCTAAACGATCTTGAGCCAAGTAGGGCTAGGGAAGGCTTTGGATTCATGGCTGTACCCCTTCATAATCACATAAAGAAGAATCCCAATATTCCTAAAATAATTGAGTCATTGAAGCCTCGGGGATTAATAAAAAGCATTAAGTTAATTAATGGTTTTCTAAATATAGATATTGATTATGTAAAGTATTCCGAATTAGTAATTAATTCGATTCTAAGCAATGGAAAAAGATATGGTTGGTCTAAGCGGTGCCGTAGCGATAAAATAGTAATTGAGCACACCAGTGCCAATCCCATTCATCAACTTCATACAGGTCATGGTAGAAACATGATAATTGGGGACACATTATCGAGACTACTTCGTTTCTGTGGAAGCAACGTCAACACCAGGTTTTATGTGGATGACTGTGGACCGCAAGTAATGTATATGGCCATAGGATACCATAGCGCTAAGGAATTAGCAAATCAAAGAATAAAGAATGGCGAAAAACCGGATAAGGTAGTTGGTGCAATATACTCGATAACGTATGCAATAGGCGAGATACAGAGATTAACTGAAGCTGAAAGGCTTGCTGATACGGATGAAGATAAACGTAAAATAATAGCGGAGCGCGATGAGTGGATTGGTGTACTTGGTAGGTGGAGCGCTCAGGACCAGGAACTAGTTAATAATTTAGCGTCATCACTGGGGAACATTAACGTAACTGAGGAAGCCAATAAATGGGTGCGCGAATATGAGCAAGGAAATCCAGAGATACGTAGAAAGGTGAGGGAAGGCATAGATACAGTCTTTAAGGGCTTCATGGAGACATTTAATGAATTCGGCATATCATTTGATGATTTTGATTGGGAATCCGAGGTAGCTCTTGACACCGGCCTAGCTAGGTCACTTGTTGATAAATTAGCATTAATTGGCAGGGAGTATGTGGAGCAGCAGGAAGGAGCTATTACAATAGATGTGGGTAAATACGCCAGCGATCGCGGCTTATTTAATGAATTATCGCTTCCAGGTTTTCTACCTAAAGCTATGCTTACAAGGAGAGATGGTTCAACCCTCTACTTAACTAGGGATTTAGCCTACGCTGCTTGGTGTCTGGATAAGTGTAGTCCAATCAAGGTAATTAGGGTCATTGGATCAGAACAAATGCATCCGCAGGCCCAACTTAGAGTTCTGCTCCATATGCTTGGATACGATGCATCACGTATCATGCATTATTCATATGAAATGGTAAATATGCCTGGCGCCAAGATGAGCAGTAGGAGGGGCAGGATAATTGCAATGGATGATTTACTGGAAGAGGCAGAGGAACGCGTTTGGAAAATAGTTGAGAATAGGCTAGGGGCTGAAGAGGCTAAGAAGGTAGTTAAGGCCGTTGCAGTGGGCGCAATTAGATTCTCCTTCCTATCAATCTCCCCATTAAAGGTACTTGAGTTTAATTGGGATAAAATACTTGATTTAAAGCAGAATAGTGGACCATTCATTCAATACTCATATGTGAGGGCATCATCAATACTGGAGAAGGCAGGTATGCCGCAAATAAGTAAGGTAACGCCGCCCAACTCGCTTAGTGACGATGAAACTAGGCTTATAAAAGACTTGGGAGGATTACCCAAGATAATTGCCGAAGTATCAATTAACCTTAGACTGGAGAACCTAGTTGATTATGTGAATAAAATGGCAATGGACTTTAATGTGTTCTATGAGCGGAATCCAGTAATAAATGCGGAACCGGAATTAAGGGATTTCAGATTAGCATTAGTATATGCATTCCGCACTGCGCTTAGCAATGTGATGAATATAATGGGGATCCCAATAATAGAACACATGTAAAAATGATTTTTAATTAATGTAATTACAATTATTCTACAACTATCTACTTTCTTAATGGCGCAGTCGATAGCAAAGGCATCTGCCTGTTATAGACCTCCTGCATTACGGAGGCGAATGCCGTGTACCAGGCTGCTAATGCGGTAAGTATTCCCATGTATCCACCGGCCATGGTGTATCCAAACCCAAGCAGGAAGAAGGTTATCCATAGCAATAGAAATACTAACCATAATGCCCAGTTTAGCTTGAATGTGGCTATCCACATTATGAAAGTAAATATGCCGAACGCTATTAGTACTGTGCCTATTGCGGGGCTGGCTCCAATAACGTGTAGATTTATCAATAGGATCGTGGTGAAGAACCATTCCCAGAATGCTCCATAAGTGAAGAACGCTAAGTACCCAAATGTATTGCCGGCCTTATACTCGTAGAGGGCAGCCACTATTTGGGCAAGACCCCCATAAAATGCTGCTAGACCCAGAACTGCATTCGAATCTGAAACTAGTCCAGCATTTATTGCGCTTAGGACAAGCGTGGTTAATGCGAAGCCTGATAGGCCTAGAACGGCCGGATTAGCTGTTTTTTGCGACATATATTTAATAGAAAAATCAGTATTTTTAAGTTTTATTATTTTATAATAACTATATTTTATGTACTACCAATCTCTTTACGTAATTCATCATAAGCTTTTCTAGCCTCATCTATACTTGTCTCATCCTCAAGCGTTGTCGCATCGCCGAGCGGCTGATTCATAACCACCTGCCTGACTAATCTCCTCATTATTTTTCCGCTCCTAGTCTTAGGCAACTTGGATACAAAGATTATATTTGATGGCTCAGCTATTGGACCAACAACTTGCCTAACCCATACCCGCAACTCCTTTCGCAATTCATCAGATGGAGCATTACCGGAACGAAGTACTACAAAGGCCACGGGGACCTCCCCCTTTACTTGATCTGGTACACCAACCACAGCAGCCTCAGCAACAGCCTTATGCGAAATCAAAGCCGATTCGATCTCATATGTACCCAAACGATGCCCTGCTACCTTAATTACTTCATCGGCTCTGCCAAGTACCCAGATGTATCCATCATCATCCTTTATAGCCCAATCACCAGCATAGAACATGCCTGGGAACTTGGAGAAATACACATTGACGAATCTAGAGGGGTCTCCCCATATGGTCAATGGCATTCCAGGCCATGGCTTCTTTATAATCAAGTATCCTCGCTTCCCTTGAATTGGCTTACCTTCATCATCAACCACATCAGCATCTACTCCAGGTATTGGCATTCCATTAGTTCCTGGCTTTAGGGGAATCAGTCCCCAGCCGGGAACATGGCTTACTAGTATTCCCCCAGTCTCTGTCATCCACCAAGTTGATCCGAACGGTATTTCATTACGTCCAATCCATTTCCATGCCCATTTCCAAGCCTCGGGATTAATTGGTTCACCAACGCTATGCATCAATCTAACGGTGGATAAATCATGCTTGCTGATCCACTCATCTCCAAATTTCATGAATGTCCTTATGGCGGTTGGTGTCGTGTAGTACACATTGACTCCATACCGCTCAATTATTTGCCACCACCTATCTGGAGCCGGATAATCGGGAGCTCCTTCATACATCACAATTGTTGCCCCCTCTAGAAGTGGGCCAAATACTATGTAACTATGACCAGTCACCCATCCAATATCGGCGACGCACCAATAAACATCATCATCCTTTATGTCAAACACCCATTTCATTGTAGCATGCAGCTCGGTCAAGTAGCCTCCAGTATCGTGGACTATTCCCTTGGGTTTACCCGTGGTGCCGGATGTATACAATATATAAAGTGGATGCTCACTCTCCACATGCTCTGGCTCAATATATGCATTTACTGGAACATCACTTAATAATTCGCTCCACCATTGATCCCTGCCCTGCGTCATTGGAACATCATTAATGCCAAGCCTTCTATACACAACAACTTTTTCTATTGAGGGGGCTGATTTTATCGCTTCGTCAACGACCTCCTTTAACCTTACTTGTTTTCCTCTTCTCCAGAAACCATCCGCGGTGAAGATTACCCTGGACTTTGCATCGTTTATTCTATCTGCTAATGCAGTTGCGCTAAATCCGGAGAAAACAACCGAGAAAATAACTCCTAATCTGGCGGCAGCCAGCATAACTATCGGTAATTCCGGTATCATAGGCATGTATATGGTTATGGTATCGCCCTTCCTCAGGCCAAGCTTGGTTTTCATCGCATACGCTAATCTATTTACCTCCCTGTATAGATCATAATACGTTAACCTTCGTACCTCTGTTGGATTGCCCTTGGAATCAACTGGTTCACCCTCCCATATATATGCAACCTTATTCTTCCTCCATGACGCAACATGCTTATCCAGCGTTAAGTATGAAGCATTTAATTTACCTCCAGTGAACCATTTATAAAATGGAGGCTGGGGATCAGCCACAAGCGGTTTATCCCATGGCTTGAACCAATCAAGTTCTTTTGCAATGCTGGACCAGAACTCCTCAATGTTTTCAATGGTTTTCTCATGTAATTTCTTATAATCCTCTATGCTTATGTTCTTATGTGACCATTTACTGATAATTATTTTTTCGTCGAATGGAAGATCTTTTTCCTCAATAGACATCAATATAATTAACTGTCTAAGTTGTATTTAAATATTACGCAAGATTATTTATTTACTTTTTCCAATTAACTTATCGATTTTTAATAATAATCTATATAGATTATTCAAACAATATACGAAACTGCAACAGCAACTTAACACAATATGAAACCCCATTCACCTTCTTTATGAGGTAGCTCATTTGGTGCTCGGTTATGGAGAGGGGGGTTCAAATAAGTTAAAACCTCTCTGCTAAAGTGCAGGCATAGAAATTCACTGAGTAAACTACTCATACTTATAGGCGGTTTGTAATCGCATGTAGAAGGTTTCCCAAAACGCTTTTAATTATTCACAGCAAAAAGCAAGCATGAGGTGTGAACGGGAATACGTTAACATGATTAGATCTAGAATAGGATTCGATACTGCGCCAATAGAGGAGGAGGGAACCATGAATGAGGAGAATTGTTTTGCGTATGCAGGTATTTACTTTTATAATGGGAAATATGTGGTTTACCTGAAAAACGAGGAGCAAGTATGCATAGAGGAACTGGATTCAATCGAGGATGCTAGAAGGCTCGCTAAGAAATTCGTTGAGTCAATATGTTGACTTCGCTCGATAAGTTGCTTTCAATAGATCTTGAACAAGCCAAGAGGCGCTTTCAATCAAAGGAGGTGAGTTGCAAAGTTAGCGGAGAGAGGCTAGTGATTAGGTTGGATGGTGTCTCATTCAGCGTAAACCTAAGCGATTTCAAGAAGCCACGAGATGAGAGGGTGAGGGAAGCCATGGAGGACACAGCAATAGAATTAATGAGAAGATTAGGCGCAATAGCGGCATATGTGGTCTCAGACGAGATAAATATATTCCTAGGCAGCTACGTACCATTCAATGGCCGTGAATTCAAGTTAGTATCTGTATCCTCAGGAATTGCATCATCATATGTATCAATTAAGCTTGGCAGACCACTATACTTTGACTCGAGGATAGTGTTGCTGGATCCCGGGGAGGATATTGAATACGTGACCTGGAGAGCAAGGCTTGCTGCAGGTAATTACCTATCTAATTTCACGAATAGGCCATTTAGAGAAGCAATTGAATTGATTGATGACATGAATTATATTGATTGTTGCGGATCCGTGATCAAGAGGGAGTGGACTAATAGTAAACCAAGCGAGAAGATTGTTAGGAAATATAGTGCTATTGATGTAATATCCGGTTGGAATACAATTTACCGCTGATAAAACGAACAACAAACCTCGCCCCTTCTAGGGGCGGGGATTCCTAGAATTTTTAGGTGCTTGTGTGGAAGGTGTTATTGTT
>JBMFVP010000066.1:0-7569 GCA_049965935.1 Thermocladium sp. | reverse complement strand
TTAATTATATTGTATTAATTTTATGTTAATAATTAAGAAAAGTTTAAAAGAAGATCCTAATTCAGCAATTATGGTTAGGCACGGGACTATGTGGATTGGTCTAATGCTTCTCCTAATCATGATTGCGTTGCCTCATTTCTTGGGCAATTCTGTGAGGGTTCATGAGGTGTTGCCCCGGCATGCGCCGGCCGCATCCATGGTTGGCGCCTTCACGTATGTATCTAACTTTGAATATATTGATGAGCCGTTAAGTTACTATGGCCTGGTGCCGCTTAGTGGGGCATCGCCAACCATTGTTGCCTCGCCTAATTATTGGGGTGAACCATCGCTTAGATCCAGTGCATTGCCTGGGCCTCAAGTGGATCTAGTTGAGTCATCCCTAATCACGAGGGGTGATCAATTTCTATCGTTCCAAGTGGCCATGTATTACGCCGACGGCAGCGGCTTCTTCGGCCTAGTTAATCAGAATGATGAGCCTGTTGCAATTGTTGGGGTCGCGAATGGTTATGTGTGGGCCGGGGCGAACTTATCCAGTTTAAAGCCGATTGCGCCATTAAGTAAGTACTCTACTGCGCTTTACCCACCTGGCTGGGTTTTATTAATGGTAAACGTGTACAACGCAAGCACTGCAAGCAACAAGAGCGCTGGCTGGGTTATGCAAGTATTCGTGGATGGCACCGATGAGCAGCCCACCGCAATTCCGGTTCCTAATGCTGGGAATTACTATACGGCCGCAGTGATCACCCTAAATGGAACAATGTATTACACCGATCTGATGGTGACCAGCCTTGAGATACCGACCTACCTGCAGAAGTACAATAATATGGAGGGGTATGGACAGGGCTCAGGACTAGTAGCCATGCTTCTGCCCCCCTTCAGTAACTTAACCGCGCTCATGCTGCTCAGGAGCTGGGATACCCCGCAAGCAGGCATATTGAGTTTTCAAATAAATGCAATGAATTATTATGGAACATTAAGGTCATCTTGCGTCGGCTTCTTCCAGATAGGCGTGGATCTGGATCCCAATGGAACAATAGCGCCCTGGTACGTGCCAGGCAAGAACTGTATTGCCCATTACTACTTCAATGAATCAACCATGAACCCGGCGGTTTTATCCGGGGTACCCACGCCAGCCAATACCCTGCTTAAATTAATGATTTACTATAATACCAGCAGCAAGGAAATAGTATTCGAGATAAGGGATTACAATACGGATGCAGTATGGATCCACTATATTCCATATAATGACACCCCATTCTACGGCACCTACACTCAACTCGAGTTTCAATACGCCTACACGCAGTACCCCATAACGGATTATGAATTCAGCGGAACCATATTCGACATCACGGTTACATACCTAAATGGAACCACCGCTAAATTGCCCCCTAATTACATGGTGCCATTCGAGCTAAGCACGCCCCAGACCTGGGACTTAACATTTTACAATGCTAACTCCTCGGGTTACAATCAATTAACTAATTAAAATCATTAATTTTAGTATTAAGAATACGTTTGCTAGCAAAGCAGTTGAATCGTTTATTGACTTGACAATCTCTTAGAAGATTATTATAAATAGATAAGCTAAGGGAACAAGCTAAGATTTACCAGAATAACTTGGCTCTAAATGTGATCATTCAAAACGAAATTAATGATATAAGTGCTCTTCTAGGGTGCACAAATGAAAATGTTCCTTTATCAGATTTAATGGCAAAGGAAGGACGCAATTTCTCATCAAATCCAGATAAGAGGACATTTATAACTCATGCTGGTTTGCCTGCTGCATTCGTTGAGGTCAATTGCGATACTAAGGGATTAAGATATAAACGCGACGTGATGCAAACAATTAAATCTTATCTCAGTTAACCAAGCGATAAGCAATTAAGGATAAAATTCTTTCTATTTATAAAAGAAGCAAGGGCCACTCCATTTAGAAAATGTGATAAGAAGTATGAGAGCTGTGGCGCGAATGTTTTTATATATATTGAAATTAGCTGGCTTCATGTGGCTTGCGGTTCTCTCATCAAGTGAATTAAAAAGGGGTGAATCCCTTGGCGTTAGGAGGCTTGGCCTTGACTTAGTGTTTTGGCGGGATGAAGCGGGTAGAATTAATGCGTTGCTTGATGATTGCCCTCATAGGCGTGCCAAATTATCCCTAGGTAAAGTAGTGGGCAATAATATCCAGTGTCCATATCACGGCTTTGAGTTTAGTGGTTCGGGGAGCGTGGTTAAGATACCGGCGCTGGGCAGTGTGTCGGAAATGCCTAAGTACTTGAAGGCATCCCCCATCCCGGTTCATGAGGATTATGGCATTATTTGGATTTGGTACGGTAACCGCAACCCAAGCGATTCGCCGAGGTTCTTTAGCGATATGAAGGGATTAACCGTATACTCCGAGTATGGTGAAATATGGAACGTGTCTCTGCCTAGGGCTATTGAGAATCAGTTAGATGTTTTTCACTTGCCTTTCGTGCATTATAACACTATAGGCAGGGGAGGCAGGACGCTTGTGAATGGACCATTAGTTAAAATCATTGATGAATACTCATTCATCGTTTATCCATTTAATGAAGTGGATAAGGGCCAGAAACCCCTTAGGAGTAATCAAATAGATGCAGGCAAGTTGAGGAATTACTTATGGTTCATTTACCCAAACATTTGGGAGAATTACATATCGCATAACATGAGGATAATAGCCTTCTTTGCACCCATCGATTCAAGCAGCACGAAAATATACATACGCCTATACATGGATGCCACCAAGGTGAAGATCATTGATAAGGCATTGATCAAATTATTGATGCCGTTCAATATATACGTGCTCCACCAGGACCGCAGAATAGTGCTTACTCAGAACAACAACGTTAAACACGATAAATTAATACATGCGGACTACCCAATAGCCCTATATAGGAAAATGTACCTCAGCGACACGGAACTAAGCAAGTTCATCACGCATTAACCGCATTGAAGCTTTCGCTCATATTAATGAATTATAATACTAAAAATCAACTCATTCACCATCAATGAGGCTCCTCGCCAGCGAGTAGGGACTCAACGAATGCTAATAAAGATTTGAAATTAATTAGGTGGAACCTGTGATTAATTATCGATGGGACCACCAATCAAGGAGAGAGGGGTATCTAGTATTCGTCTAAGCTGCATGGGTATTAAAATGATTAAGGTTCATTCCTGTATCAATGAACAGGATCAGGCCTTACAATATAGAGCATGTGAAGCTGAATAAATCATTAGTGAATTTTGCTGGCTTATTCTCTGCTTATTTCCTCCTCATGAGTAGTAGAGCCACTATAATTATTAGAATTACTATTAATGCAGCCACGGCTACCATTAGTATGGTTGAGTTACCTTGTGGTGCGAACGTGATTTGAATGGTGTAATTCCCCATCATGGTGAGCGTGCCGGATCCATTTGATGCGGTGAAGCCGCTTGCTGTTGCCGTGTATTCATATGCGCCAGGCGGCAGCCTAATCATGGTGACGGGGGCATTAATGACGTTGTTAGTGCCATTTATGGCTAGGCTCCATGCATGGCCAAGGGGTAGACCCGTTTCCTTGATTGTTAGGTAGGAGTAGCGTGGCACTGAGATTATGGCTATGGATCCATTATCCAGAGGCACATAGAGATAATTAAGGGCGCCCCGAATGGGTTGTGAGGACGTGGCCAACGTTAAGTTGCTCAGCACCGCGGTGCCGCTAATTATAATGAGTCCCCTACTGGTTGGGACGTAGATGAATCCATTCCTTGGGTCATAGGTGGGCGCCGCCGTAGCGTTTCCAATCCCTATCTTGGCGATCACCCTTGTTCCATTTATTATATACAGGCCCGACGACGATGCTACATACACCAGGCCCGTTAGTGGATCCATGGTTGGAGTCAATGGATTGGATCCAACAGTTATATTCGCGATCGCCTCGGTTCCATTTATTATCGATATTGTGTCGCCGCCATTATTTGGCACGTATATTAATCTATTAATTGAATTATAGAGGGGAGTCACGGGGTTCCTCCCAACGGGCACCGTGGCGATTATGTTTACCCCATTAATTATCGTTACCGAGTCCCCATAGTAATTCGGTATGTAGGCGTAACCATTCAAGCCAATGGCTGGAGGAAGCGGGTTACTTCCCACAGTGATTGCCCCTATTAATTGCGTTCCCCTAATTATCGTGATCGTGTTTCCATAATGGTTAGCCACATATATGTACCCATTAATTGGATCAAGCACTGGCTGCTGCGGGTCATCCCCCGCCTGCACCAACTTCACCACGTGGGTACCGTTAATTATGGTGACTGTGCCCCACTCAGTGTTGGGGACATAAATTAACCCACTCGGCGCAATTAATGGGGTTGAGGGGCCCGGCGAAACACTGATTGTAGCAATCACCCTGGAGCCATTTACCGCGAGAACCACGTTATTGTTCGTGATCGATATATAAGTCAAGCCATTATGCTCATCATATGCTCCCGACATGGGGCCAGGGCTTCCCGGCATCATGCCTATCATGGTCACGGGAGCCGCATTAATTATAGTCGCAACCGCTAGTATGATTAGCGCTATTACTGGTTTCCTCATGTGTTGAGCGGGGAGTGGGCGTTATTTAAATCATTACTAATTGAACGTAAATGGACAACGCTGGCAACTATGACTTACCTCCAATCAATAATTGCACAGGAAACAATTAATCAAAAATGCCGAGGCCAATCAATGAATTCAAGAAAAGCCTAGCCTAAAGTCAATAAGCAGTAACTACAAACCCCATACAGGGCAATAAAACCATGCAACTCAATATATAGCTTACCCATAACCAAAGCAACCCAAACCCACAATCATTTAGAATATAGGGCCAACTACATAAACAAAAATGAATGCATCATTTTAATCATTAAATAGTAATATCGTGAAAATATCGTTATAGTGGATGGTTGGGTTTATTCAGTAATATTTATATATGCGTTACCAAAAATTGGACACGCAAATATCCAATAAAACTGGCCAGCGTCTCCGACTCGACGAAGACCTCAAGGGGATCCCCAATTCACGTGAGAGGGCCCTACCTGCGTCTATGCTTGATTATGATGGCGAGAATAATAATCATCATTATGGCAATGATCCCCATTATTGCTGCGTCCCCATAATCCTGTTTACCTCGATTGGGCGAGATGGGCGTGATGGATGTAATCGTTGGGGTCGTGGTGGTTATGTTATTCATCTGAATCGTGAGCAGGATCGTTGAGCCCCTCACGACGCTTATGGAGCCGGTGATGGGCTTAAAGCTTGGAGGCGGCGTGGCGATGTATGTATAGTTGCCCCTCGGCAATTGAATAATTATTGATTGCCGCGAGGAGTTTAGGGTCATGTTAATTGGGCCGATAATTGATGATCCCTTGACATGAATTCCCCACTGCGTGCCTAGGGGGATGCCGGATACGGTGAAGTTAATATTATAGAGCTGCAGCGAAACATTAATCATCGCGGGTTCACCGACGCCGAAGCGGTTCACGGCGGCTACAGAGGCCATGTAATCGCCCGGCTTAACAGTCATTGAGTAATTCATAGTGGATGCGCTTGAGTTGGCCATGAGCGTTCCATTAATGTAGACTAGGTAAGCCTGAACCCCATACTGCTCAGCGCCTTGTTCCCTCCACGTTAATTGAAGCGTGGCATTAATCACGGTGGCATGAAGCCTGGGCGGAGGTGGAGGCGTGAGGGGAATAATATGGAGAGTTAGGTTACGGATCTGCTCAGCCATGGATCCACTACTGCTCAATGCGTATAGAAGCAGCGAGGACCCTAGCGCAGCATTCCCGATGGCGGTGACGTTAATGGCATGGAGGCCGCGCAGCAATGTTCCATTAAGGTACGTGCCCAGCCAAGTGGAATTATATGTCGTGATAACCATGTAGGGCGGCCTATAATCAACCGTGGCTCCCTCCACGTTATTGCTTAGGTTACCCACGTAGGTTAAGGCAAGCGTTGATGCATTCACCACGATGATTCTATCGCCCCACGCATTATAGCATAGAACCGCAAGCAAGTCACTGGAGTTCGCCACGCTCATACCCATGATGGGCGCGGAGCAGTTAATGGGCAGCGATACATGTGCCCCACTGCTTATGTTCATTGCCTCAATGCTTCCATTAATTAATCTATATAATAATACGCTCCCCGCCAGCGCCTCCAATTCACCGACATTGCCCGCCCGGAAATAATGGGTAACGCGATGAAGCGGCGAGTATATCAGTATTGATGCATTTATTGGGATTAATCCCCTAGAGACCAGGACAGCGATTAAGGGATTGAAACCACCCTCGACCACTATGGAGCCCGCGACCCCAGAGCTAGTCACGTTATGGGGAGGCCCCCACCCCCTTCCCGGCGTGTACATCGCGTACTGGGCCCCTATGAAGCTTATGTTAAATGGGCCTTGGAGGTTCGCCTCATTATAGGGCATGTAGAGCCAAGCCGCCATGATGGAGCCATTCCCCATAATCGCCGCGGCGGGCCTCAATGCATCCCCAGCCGCCGGGGGCCGCGTAGTAGTGAGGATCCTCGATTCATTCATGAATAAGCCACTCACCTGTAGCCCCATCCTTAACGGGAGCGTCGAGTTATCGTTTGAGTAGAGAATGAGTGTTCCCCCCGCTCCTCCAGCGATGGTTATGGTAGTGTATGGGTATATATCTACTATTGCCGCCCCGCTCCAGGATCCATTAACCCAACGCATCGAATCATAGTTGGGCCCCACGTAGTACCTGGTGACTAGGGATGGCTGAGACGGGTCAGGGTTCCCCGCTTGACCCCAACTATATAGGACCCCCTCCTCGCTCCAAATAGTGCCGCTCCAGAGGAGCGCCTGCCACTGAACAAATACCACCCCCGTCACTGATGCGCCCTTTAACGCGGGGCTGCCGGGGCCAACGCTCATCGTGAATATTAAGCTTCCACCCTCGGTCAGGGTCGCCACTCCTATTCCCTCATTCGCGGCGAGAGTCATGGGGACCTCGATAATGCCCCTCACCCGGGTTATCATTAGGTCCAGGCCCTGGAGGAATTCCTGGCTCTGGTCATTAGTGGGGGCCAGCGTTAAGTCGAGCGCAGTGCTTGGCGCTATGCTTATGGTCAGCGTTATGCCTATATCTATCGTGCCGTAGTCCGGCACATCAAATGAATACCCCGCGACAGGCATGGTGAGTGATGCTGTTCCCCGGACCTGGAGCAATGCATCTGCAGACACCCAATTCACGGTACCATTGCTTACCTGGATATTCCCCGTGGCGCTCACCGTCACGCCTATGGTGAATGAGGCCGGCCCCACGTCTATCTCCTCATCCCCCGACTCGTTTGATTCGAGGAGGTTGCTCGTGGTCATGGTTAGGCGACCCGTTAATTTAATGATGCCCGTGGAGTACATGTCTATCTCTAGGTATATCGTGGGCATTAAGTCATAAGTCCCTCCTCCAGCGAATTGAGGCAGCTTTACCTGCGTGCTGAGTATGGAGCCCAGGTCCAGGTTTGTGGTGGAGATCACCTCGAACTCGTTTCTC
>JBMFVP010000065.1:0-7632 GCA_049965935.1 Thermocladium sp. | reverse complement strand
CGGCCGTTGGGCGCGGCGCTAATGATCATAGCCCATCAATGGACTATAATTCTAGGAGGCGGCTCCTAGATCCGCCGACATTGTAATAAGGGGGCATGGAAAGGGGACACTGACATACTCTCCTAGCTGAAGCTCGGAGGTTATGGGGTCTCCGTCTCGGAGTAGCGTCGAATCCGCGCGTGGTGTGGGGTTGATCCGCAGCCTCTCGCTTGGCTTAGACTAGGTAGAAGAAGATCTTGCTCATCGCCTTCTTGGCATCAATGCCGCATCCCTCCTCCGCTTTCTCCAGGAGGTCGCTGTATAGTCTCCACTTTATGGCGCTATTGGTGTTGGGGGATGCCCAGTAAAGTATGTACTCCCTCCCCATGTCGAGTCTGCCCTCCAGGCACTCGCTCATTATGAAGCCCAGGGACCCAATGGGGTCCTGCATGAATGCAACGTAGAGTAATTGCTCTTCCCCGATGATGCCCTCCTCAACCTGCTTCACATACTCTCTGCATGTCTCTTCATCTGGGGAGGCTTCGCTGCACTTCTCCATGGCCTCGGGGGCGCTGAGCCTACCCCTCAATAAGTTAATGGCTGGGGACACGAATCTCGGCATGAATTCCTCCCTGTATCGAGCCAACTCCTCCCTGAATGACTCCTCATTAATGGCGCCGAACACGGCCATTAATCCAAGGGTTGGCGCGGATAGCTTGGGATCCATTCTCACCTCAGTCACTAGCCCGGGATCCGCGGCCATGCCTCCCACGGCGCGGGCGCCTAGGTAATTGGCGGCGACGAGTCGGTAAGTGCCTGTGCCTCTAGCCTCCTTGAGGAGCGACTCCGCTAATTCATAGTCAATGGCTCCCCTTACCGCGCCTAGCCTGAATCGCCATAACTCGCTCCTTACCGCGTCCTCGGTAAGGCCGAGGGCCCTGAATGCCTCCGCGGCCGCCTGCGCGTCTGCATCGGCGTCCAGTAACTTGTCGAACCCTATCTCTGGGAGCAGCATTGATCTGAGGAGCAGGAGCCGGGCCTCCTCTATTCTTAGCCTCTTCATTAGCGAGTCGGGGGATTCCCGAGTCGCCTCCAGGTAGTCTCGTGGCGCGTCGCTGCTTCTTAGGAGTCTCCTTACCGAGTGTAGCCCCTCCTCCACGTGGTTGAGCGCCAGCTCTGCCTGGTTAATGTTTGCCTCGGCTATTAGTCTCTCCACGAGTGCCCGGGCGAGGTGGCAGGTTTGGTCTCTTTTCTCGCAGATCCTGTTTAGGGTTGCCTCCGCTGAGTCCATTTCCTCCTTGTCTCCAAGTATTGAGGCGGCGAGTGCCTGTGCCTCTAGGGTTTGGGGCGTTGTTTCCTTTATTCCCCTTAGGAGGAATAGGAGGCGCCGCGCCGTTTCCGTGTCTCCGCTGCTTCTTAGTTTCTGCGTTAACTCGATTACCTTGTCTAGCATTGATGCTGGGAATGGGGTGGGGGAATTAATAATCTGCGGTTCAGGGTAAAAAGGGTGAAGAGGTGGGGATTGATTTTTAGAGGTATTGGGGTGGAACCGTTTTTAGGTTGTTCTTGACTGCCTCCACGCTTGCTAGGAATTTTTGTCTTTGTTCTGGGTTGAGGTTTAGCTCTATTATCTTCTCTGCTCCCCTCTTGCCGAAGACGACGGGCACCTCCACGAAGACGTCCTTCACGCCGTACTCGCCGTTTAGGTAGACGCTTGCCTCTATCACTGTTTTTCTATCCTTCTTTATGGCGTCAGCCATTATGGTTAACCCGGCTCCGGGGCCCCAGTTGCTGCTGAATTTCCTGAGGTTAGTTATGTCGGCTCCCGCCTGTATCGTCTTCTTCACTATCTCATCCATTTGCTCCTTTGTCAGGAACTCGCTGAGGGGTTTTCCGTAAACCATTGATGCCTCGGGGACTGGGTACATGTTTTCCCCATGCTGCCCGAGGACTACGGGGATTATTGCGCTTGGGGAGACTCCTATTATTTGGCTGGCGTAGTAGGCTAGCCTCCTAGTGTCTAGGGCGCCGCTGAACCCTATCACTCTTTCCCTTGGGAATCCTAGGCGCTTGTATAGGACGTAGACCATTACGTCGGATGGGTTCGTGGTGAGCATTACTATTGAGTTGGGGGCGTACTTCTTCACTTGATCCGCTATGCCGGACACTATCTCGGCGTTTTGGGCCGCTAATTGTTCCCTAGTCATTCCGGGCTTCCTGGCGAGGCCCGCGGTGATTATCACTATGTCGCTTCCCTCCATGTCCTTATAATCATTGCTGCCCTTCACCGTCACTGATTTGCCGAGGATTGCCGCGGCGTGGTTTAGGTCTAGGGCTTCTCCCTGGGGTAGTCCCTGCACGATGTCTATGAGGGTTATTTCCGTGTCGACCTCATTCATTAGGAGGGAGTAGGCGGTTGAGGCGCCCACCCTGCCGGCACCTATTATAGTTATCATGGTGGTTAACTTCAATAGTTGTTTATAAGTATTTCCCTAGTAACGCCCGTAGTATATCAATAATAGTATGTATAGAGAACGATGATGAATTTGAATTAGTATGGAAAAATAGCCAAATAATGCGGCTATCGTTAAGTGAATTGTATATCCGTGGTTCTGGTTATCGTTCCCTTATATAGGAATGATACTTGGCGAAGCGTTGAATATAGGTCGAAATCCGTCAATGCGGAGACCCCGTCAATGGGCATCGCCACATTATACCAATTCAATGCGGCTGAGCCCGCCGTGTGGAGCACGCATATATTGGCGACTGTCCCCACTATCACTAGGTTCCTCACGCCGTTAACTCGCAGGTAGTAATCCAGGGGAGTCCCGAAGAATGCATCGTACCTAAGCTTCTTAACGGTGAAGTCCTCGGGCAGGGGCCTCAATTCATCGATGACCTCGGCGCCCCATGTCCCGGCCAAGGCATGCTCGCCCCATATCCTGAACTCCGGGTCATTCCTCATGTGCCAATCCTGCGTATAGATCACCCGCACGCCGAGGGATCTAGCCCTCTCCAGGAGCTGGGCTATGGGCTTCACGGTGGATTCAGCGGATGGAACGTAAAGCTTGCCCTCCCTCCTAACGAAGTCGTTCTGCATATCCACCACTATTATCGCGGTTTCCCTCCTCGGCAACTCAACTCCCTTAACCTCAATTGGGGGCACCTCTACCGTGGTCATGCATTCACTGGGGTTGGGGAGGTATTTAAGGGGAGCAGGGCAAAAGGCTTGACCCGTGTTAAGATTTATTAAGCGAGCCTGGACCCGTTTTCTTAATGTCGCAGCAAAGCGCCCAGAAGTCTGCATTGGGGAAATGGGCATTCAAGAATTGGTACCCAGTGTACTCGCCGACCATATTCAACGAGGTCCCAGTTGGGGAGGCGCCGGCGGAGGAGGTCAGTAAATTGCTTAATAGGACGATAGGCGTCACGCTATTCGACATAACGAAGGACTTATCCCACCTAACCATTAAGTTAACGTTCCAGATAGATAGGGTTGAGGGGGATAGGGCCTTCACTAGGTTCAAGGAAATGGAGCTGGCGAGGGACTACATAAGGAGCCTCGTGAGGAGGGGCTCAAGCAAGGTAATGGTGATTCAAGACGTCACCACGAGCGATGGCGCCGTGCTCCGCTTCGAGGTGCTCGCCGTCACCACCTATAGGTGCAGCACGAGCAGGAAGAGGGGCATTAGGGCGGCCATAAGCGCCAAGCTAAGCGAGATCACCGCTAATGTCGACTTCGCCACGCTGGTGAGGGATGCGGCCATGGGTAAATTATCCATTAGCCTAATGGATGCGGGCAGGAAGGTTTACCCGCTCAGGAAGGCGGAGGTAATGAAGCTAAAGGTCATCAGGTACCCCACGAGGCCCGGGGAAGCCAAGAAAGCGGAAATAGCCGTGCCCCAACCAACCCAATAAAGCAACCCAAGTCCATGGCTTCACTGATGAGGATCCCCACCTATTCACGCGGTGGGTTTCGCCGCATGTGCTTGGGCGGAAATTTATTAAGATCATGATGGGATGGGGGCTATATGACCGTAACCGTGGCCATTGCTACATATAAGCGGGCATGGGCTTTGCAGTACTCATTGGCGAGCCTAACGAATCAAAGTGTGCCTCCAGATGAGGTTTTGATAATACTTAAGGCGGCTCCCCACGATAATAGCATGGATGTTATTTCGGGATTTGAGGGGAGATTGCCGATAAGGGTGGTGATGCAGGGGGATGGGAATATGGCTGATGCAGTGAATATGGCTATTCAAAACGCTAGGGGGGATCTATTATTGTTTTTGGATGATGACGCTGTGGCGGAAGATAAATGGATTGAGAAATACATGCAAATGTTTAGGCAGCATGATGATATGGGGGCACTCTCTGGCCCAGTGTATGATGCATACATAGAGAATAATGTGTTGGTGAAGACCGAGGAGTTTAATCGATCAATACCCACGGCAAGCACCTTTTATAGAAGGCCATTACCTGAGTTCCAGGATTACTGTGAGTGGGTGTCGGTGTCGGGCTTCATGGGGGCGAAGCAATGCGATACTCGCCTAATGAGGGCGACGGGCTTTCGTGGGGCTAATATGGGGTTTAGGGTGGAGTCGGTTAGGGATTGCCCCTTATCCTCACTGTATCGGGGAAGCAGGGTATGTTTCCAAAATGAGCAGATCCTCGCCTTCTGCGTGAGGAGGAGTGGGTTTCATGTTTATAGGTCCCTTGATCCATCCATTGCCCCAATGGTGTGGCACATCCATCATGGGGCATCGCTCACCACATCTAGGGGCTTCCGGCGCCTCGCCTGGACCCATTATGATAGGGTAATGACTTTTTGGAGACTAAGGAAATTGGGGGCACAAGTATCCTTTACTGCCTATGCCGCCGCAATGTTGGTCGCGATGAGGAGGGAACCGCTTCAAAGGCTGTTGGGCACAATTTATGGATTAATACATGGAGTCTTCCTCTGACCTCCTCCCCGCCTTGAGGGGCGGGGTTTTCCATCCCCTTTGAATTCCTGAACTTATAAGGCTAGGTTAGGAACCTGCGCCTCATGTATTCCCTCTCGGCTTGGTACACGGTTGCGGCTAGTTCATCCATGTCATTACTCGGTTTCTCGAGTAGTTCCTTGGCTGTGCTAATGGGTAGCCTGGAGGCTAGGACTAGTAGGGCGCGCCAGCCGTGTTTCTCCACTAGATTGGCGCTTTCCTGTAGTGCCTCGGCGTGCTTCTTGTCGTCTTTCCTTACTCGGCCCTCCCTTACCCTCGTCGCTAGGTCAATGGCCTTCGCCTCCTCTAGCCTCAGCGCGCCGAGTCTTGGGGAGCCGCACTTGGGGCACTTGGTTTCCTTTATGTCCCTTACCCTGGCTAGGGAGGCGTGGCCGCAGTCGAGGCAAACTAGTGTTAGGGACTCGTTGAGGAGCCTCGTCTTCACGCTCTCGAGCACCAATTTATCCAGTTTCTCGGGGGCTATGAGCTCCATTTTGTGGCTTATCTTCTCTATTATTTCCTGGGCGAGGGGGCTGGGTTGGGGTAAGTGAATGGTTCTTACCCTTAACTTACCGGTCCTGAGGCTTGCGAGGGCCTTGGCTGCGCCATCGAGGTCCACGTCGTTGGTTAGGAACTCCTTGAATGCCTCCGTGAATACGGGCGTGTCCCTTAGGGCCTCGATGATGCTGTTCATGTTTATGTCGCTCCAGTTCCTCTTCCTGGGTAGGACGTTGAATCTCCGCGCCACGTGTATGAATCTCCTCTTTAGGAGCCCGGTCCTCATGGCGACGCTCCTCATTAGTTCTATTAGCTCCGTGCCGCTTAGGGTGGCGAGCTTCATTAATTCTCCCTGGATGATGCTTGGATCCGTTTTGCGCGGTAATTGGATGACTATGGAGTATGGGTCCTGCTGCACGGCGACCGGGTAACCTGTGTCCCTCGTTATTAATTCGCTCAGCATCCTGGCGAGTGTGCGGTTGATGAGTGTGCCGAAGTGGGCGTGAATTATGGTTAGGTCCCGCACGTGCTCTATGAGTATCTCCTCATGGGTTGGAACCGGGGCCGCCTCGAGCTGCTTCCCTATTAGCTGCATGGCGTAGCGCACCACGTCCTCCCCTATCTTTAACTCATCCGCCAGTGCCTGGGGAGGCTCGCCCTTCTTGATTGCCTCCATTATTCTGGCCTTTATTTTGCCCACGTCCATGGCGATTTCCTGGGGCACTGGTATTTCCTCCCCTATCCAGGAGGGGATGGCGCCCACCGGGTCATTCACTGGCTTCACGTAGACCTTGTCCCCATCCAGGCCGGAGAGGAGCCAGACTCTCCCCCTGAAGACGAACTTGATCCCGACTTGGCCGTACTCGGCTATGAACGCGTCGTCTAGAACGCCCACTGGCTCCTCCGTGTCCTCCCTGATAACCATGTACTGCTGCTCCTCGGGTATCATTGAGAGCTGCTCAAAGAAGTACCTATACATCTCCATCCGCGCCCTGCGGCTGCTTGGCTTTAGGATCACGTCATCCCCCTCCACGTAGTAGAGGAGCCGTGGGTTGAGGGCCTCGCTCATGAATCTAGCGATTCCCCTCAATTCATCTAGCGTGATGTGCCTGTATGGGTATGACTTGCTGATTATGGAGTGAATCTCCTCGAGGCTCCACCTATTCCTAATCATTAGTAGGAGGATTAATTGGTGGACCAACACGTCGAAGGGCTTCTCGGGCACCGTTAGGGGCTCAATCCAGCCGCGCCGCGCTCTCCCAATTATGGCGAGCGCCTCCAGGGTGTCGTTGAGGTCCTCCGTGACTATGACTCCCCTGGGGGTCCTATCCAGCCTGTGCCCGCTCCTGCCGACCCTCTGGACGAGCCTAGTGACTTGGTGGGGGGACAGGTACTGAATCACTTGATTAACGCGGCCAATATCTATCCCCAACTCTAGGCTGGAGGTGGCTATGATTGCCTTTAAGCCGCCATCCTTGAAGAGCCTCTCGGCATTTACGCGCGATACCCTGGAGAGGGAACTGTGGTGAACGGCTATTGGGTAATTGGGGTCGAGGAGCGCGAAGCGGAAGGCGAGGAGCTCGGCCATTGATCTCGTGTTCACGAAGACTATAGTGGATCCACCCTCCTCATCTATTAATCGCTTAACGTGCAGTAGCCTGCCCAGGGCGTCCCTGTGAAGCAGGTCACCCACGTCCTCGGGGACTTGGGCGGCGGGGGGCGGGGATGAGGGGCTGACTATGCTCATCCTGGTGCGCCTCATCATTGATGCATCCACTATATCCACGTCGCCGCTGCCCACGAGGAAGCCCGCCACCTCCCTGGGGGACCCAATGGTTGCGCTTAGCCCAATTACCTGGGGCTGGGCCCCAATTAACCACTTAAGCACCTCTAGGGTGAGGGAGAGCTGGGTGCCCCTCTTGTCCTCCGCCAATTCATGAACCTCATCCACGATTATCCAACGCACGGCCTTAACGTGCTCCCTCAGCCTCCTCCCAGTCAACACTAGTTGAAGGGTTTCAGGCGTCGTGATCAGCATTTGGGGAGGGGCCCTGCTCTGCCTATTCCTCTCGCTTTGATCCGTGTCCCCATGCCTAACCGCCACGCTTATCCCCAACTCGCCGCCCCACCAGGATAATCTATCCAGGAGATCCCTATTGAGGGCTCTTAGGGG
>JBMFVP010000064.1:0-8072 GCA_049965935.1 Thermocladium sp. | reverse complement strand
GACCGGGGGAGGAAGTCACGGAAGGAATAGGTGTTTTGAATTAAAAATGTTTCTACAAAGGGGGCTATTCATCCCCGCCCCTAGAAGGGGCGAGGTTTTCCATCCCCTTTGAACCCCTAAACTTATAATCAAAGGGATGCAAGGCATTAACTCAAGCATAAGGTGAACCATGGGAAGCTATTTGCTGCAGCTGAAAGTATCTAATTAATTATCTCCTAGTAATAATCAACCTATCTCTACTATTGTGAACCTGCCTCCTATTCTAAATGCTGTAAATGGCGTTCCAAGCCCTTCAAAGAACTTCGAGAACATTTCATAATAGTGAAGCCTTAGCCCTTGAATGAATGTTAAGAAGCCCTCGCCTAGAGCAATTAGGAGATTTAATGCCACGAATACAATGAAGCCGGCTGGATTAGTTAAACCACCAAGTGTATCCACTAGGCCTATGGACATAGCCGTTAAAAGGGAGTGAACCAAGGCAACTATGCCGAGTCTCATGAATGATATTACATTAGCCAATGCCGCTAGTATACCCTCAATCGCGAATGCTATTATCAATTCGCCCATATCGAGCTTCTCATGCCTATATTTATACTTAACATAACCTATTGATGCACCGAACATAACTACGCCAATAATGAAGAGGGAAATATCCACCGTGTATATTGATCTTATATAACTGTAAATCGGTTGATAAAGTATCGGAACTAGGCCGACCGACATGAATGTCAAGGCTGCACCTATGAATGCTATTATTGTTGAGGTCAATATTATTCCATCCAATGTATGCCCTAACCTAACCTTGTTTATCACAGTTAGTATCAGGGCAAATGTTAAAATTATTAATCCAAATAATATGGCAGCGGTGAATGTATAATCTATCCAATCCATGGATGGAGATAGACCGGCTCCTGCCGTTAATTCTATTATATGAAGACCTGTAAGCGTCGGTATAAGATCAAGCCCAAAGAATTCCCCCGAATATATCACCGAGAATAAGATAGCCATTATGCCCATTAACATAAAGATTAAGCCCCAAGTACTATATTTACCGCCAAATATGCCTCGCATAAATGAATTGCTTCCCCTATACCTATACTTATACAACGCCAACCCCATTAACAGCACTAATAATCCATGACCTGCATCTGGAAACATCCAGCCAAAGAATATTGGGAAGAAGAATGCGGCAATCGGGACCGGACTCACCTCTCTATATTCTGGGACGCCATACATGTATACAATGTTCTTAAACGAGTCCACTATTGATGGATATGATTCGCTAGTCGGAGCCTCCCTTGTATTAACTGTGGTTAATTGCACTACTTTAGAGAATTTCCTAACCTTCGCATCAATGGCCAGTATTGAGAATATCTTGAATAAGGCATCATCGAATTTATCGGCGTTCCGCTTCACCACATATCCCCTCAATGTAACTACTCTACCACTACGTATTTCCCTGGCCTTATCAACCCCAAAATTCGATACTTGATTATATGAATCAACAATCCGCTGGAGCTCCCCACTTAGCTCCTCCAGCTTTCGTTGGGCCTCCTCCCTCTGCTTCTCTATAACCTTAATGCCATCATCCACATTAGCTAATAAATCAATGGGCACCTCTATCGCATTTATCTTAAGCTGGTCAGGCGGATTAACTGCAACATA
The DNA here is from genome assembly GCA_049965935.1 of Thermocladium sp. GTDB lineage: Archaea > Thermoproteota > Thermoprotei > Thermoproteales > Thermocladiaceae > Thermocladium. The sequence continues at coordinate 6,407 of JBMFVP010000064.1, read as the reverse complement.
TGCGTAGCGACCGCCCATATTTATGTCGTATCCCGGCAATCTCTCTAGCTCGGGCGGGATTTCATCCTTGGCCAGGAAGACTTTGTACCTGATGGCGCCTAGCTTAATTGAGTTAATATTATTCTTCTTCAATTCATTCAGAAACTCGATTATCTGGTTCAACTCATCCACTCGCTTCCTTAATTCACTTATTGACTCCTTCATCATATCTATCCTGGACAGAAATTCACCGCCCTCCTCAAAGGCGTTGCTTGTATATGTCTTATATATATCTGATATTGATGATGCTAACTCTACTAGAGAGGCAGCACGAATTGCTTCTTGCCCTATGAACTCCTTTAACGCCGCCTCAGCAGCCTCCTTCTCTCTCCTTAATTTAACCATGGATTCATTGGCCTTAGTTGGATCTATGTTGATGAAGTCATATACCTCAGCATTAAATAGTCTTAGCGAATTGCTCACAGATGAGGCTAACCAACTTGGATAAAGCACGACTAAGCTCACACGTCCTTGATCCTGGGCGATTACCGTGGTTATTACATTAATGGCGGATAATGCCTTCTCTACCTCGCCTAGATCCTTTATTGAGATCCGGGCTATGGTTGCCGAGAAGTGCTTTAAATTGCTTGGTAACGATTTTAAGACGTTAGATGCAGCCAATATTATAGAATACTTATCTATCTCTATCGATGCATGGGTAATCTGGTCCTGGAACTGCTTTATTCTAAGCATGAAGTTACTTAGGTCTTCATATACCCTGATCAACATATCGCTAAATGACTTGAACCTATATTGACTAGCGGATATAGGCTCTACTTCCGGGAGTAATTGCTTTAGCTCCCTTGATGCTTCCTCCACATACTTTACCTTATCGTAGATGTCCTGAGGTATAGGTGGAGATGGCATCTCCGGAGGTCGAGGCATGAACATGAAAACCCCAATCTCGCCGATCTTGGCAATGACATCAAGCGCGGACTCAAATGGCACAGATATCCTGTACTCAATTACCCGCTCAATAGGCATATGCTTCTCTCAATAGTTAAGGGGGTTTTTAAGATTAATCCATGTAAAGGAAACGTCACGTTAAGTCAAGTTAAAACAGCATATTACTGATCTCTTCCCCATCCTAAAAGGCGAGGTTTGTTGTTATAATTATTGTCTACTAATGAGGGCCGACTCATAATGAAGAAATATGATTTCTAGAAGTAGAATAGGTTGTCTAATGCTCGATTCTAGCATCAATTCTACACTAATAAAACGATTTTAAATTAAGCAATGCAAGAGCTTCTAAAAGTCGTAAAGGCAAATTTTATAAATGCCCATTTTCTGGTTATTCTACATATGAATATAGTGGTTCTAGTAAAGCCCGCTCTAGATACAAGTAACTTGAGGACTACTGCTAATAAAATAATGGTTGAAGACACTCCCTTAAAGATCAGCGATATAGATAGGAATGCAGCTGAGGAAGCCATTAGAATAAAGGAGAAGACCAAAGGCGGAAAAACCATTGCAATAATGGTATCTAAGTATCCACCTACCGCAAAGAGAGCGGGAGAGGTTGAAAACCTTGGACGGGAAGTACTTGCGATGGGAATTGATGAAGCTATGGTGGTGGTTGATGATGGATTAATAGGTTCAGACCAAACCGCTACTGCGAAGACAATAAGCGAGGTACTTAAAAGGAGAATAGGGCAATTCGATTTAATAATTGGGGGAGAAGCCACAATAGATGGCTACAGCAGCCAAGTGCCTGCACGGGTTGCCGCTGAATTAGGGATACCAATAGTGACTTACGTGAGGGAAATAACGCAAATAGGCAATGATAACATAACAGTAAAGAGGGACCTAGAGGATGAGGTTCAAGTCATAAACATAAAGTTGCCTGCCGTGATTACTGTGACCAGGGAAATAAATACCCCCCGAATACCGCCGCTGCTTCAGATAAGGATGGCCATGAAGAAGCCATTGACCAAGTTATCGTTGGGGGATCTAGGGCTCTCGATTCAGTCCAGAATTAGAACTACATCGTTGAAACCTCTTCAGATTCAACGCAAGAAGATAATAATAGAGAATGGCGCTATCGATGAGAAGGCAGATAAATTGATCCAGTACTTGGCGCAAGAAGGAATATTAACGCCGAGGTGATCGAAGTGATAGGAGTATTCTCGTTCTCATCAACTCTAGACATAATTGGATTAGCCCAGAGGCTTAATGATGAGGTAACGGTATTCTTGTTAAATGGAGATGAACAGGCAATTAGCCAAGCTGGAAAATACGGGGCAAGCAGGATAATTAATATAGGATGTGGATTAATCTGTGATCCAGCAGCTCTTTATCAGGTAGTGTCTGGGGATTTAAGCAATATAAGATACTTAATATTCCCAGCGACTAAGGATGGAAAAACAATCGCAGCATACATTGCAGGCAAGCTGGGGATACCTAATGTGGTCGATGTAGTTGATGTAATTGGTCCCGGCAAGTTTTCTAAGTACTCCATGGGGAATAGGGGGGCCGAGGAAGTTGAGGTTGAAGGTACGGCCGTCCTCGTCGTTCAGCCCAAGAGGTTCCAACCAAGCGAGAAACCAACTCAGCCAAGCGTGGAAAAGAGGGAAACAAAGCCCATAATCAACCTAGTGGGCAAGGAAGAGAAACCAAAGGGATCACTTAAGATAGAGGACGCAGAATTAATAGTGTCAGTTGGCCGCGGCTTTAAGAAGCAAGACGATCTCAAGATGGCCTTTGAGCTAGCTGAGGTGCTTGGTGCTCAGGTGGGATGCTCTAGACCAATAGCAGCCGATCTGAAGTGGTTATCGGAGGATCATTGGGTTGGCTTAAGTGGCCACAAGGTTAGGCCGAAAATGTACATGGCCATAGGGATATCCGGCCAGCCACAGCACATAGCTGGCATGCTTGAGTCCAGAATAGTTGTGGCAATTAATAGCGATAAAAATGCGCCCATATTCCAATATGCCGATTATGGAGTTGTTGAGGACTTATATAAATTCGTGCCTGTACTCAAGGAGAAGCTTCGCAAGGCGTTGGGCAAGTAATGATTAAATTCATGGGTCCAAAAATCAGGTTTAACTGCGTCCTTTGCGGTGAGTGCTGTAGGCGTTACTGGATAACCGTTACATTAGATGATTTAGTGGATATTTATCTTAATCTAGGCCTGCTGCCCAGTAGTGTTTCTGCGCTTTATCCCAAGGCCGTGGCGGGGGATTGGGGTTATCCGGCAATTAAACTATATGATGGACGTGAATACTACTTGGTCCTGCGCAAGAAACTTGATGGGTCATGTATCTTCACTAAATGGGTGAATGGAGAATTGATCTGTTCCATACATAATTATAAGCCGCTTACTTGCAGGTATTATCCCTATATCTATAGGCCTGGTTCTGTGGTGACTATGGAGTTATATGATGGCGCAATTGGTTACTGTCCCGGGATAGGCAAGGGGAATTATTATGACTTAAGCAGAGAAGCAGCTACTGTAGCCTTATCAATCAGCTCCAAAAAGAGGCTAGAGGAGTTCGTAAGCAAGTGGAATAAGGAGGATGCAGAGCAAGGTGATTTATCCACATTCATGAAAAGATTAGATGAAGAAGTAATGAGGCTAGCCACGACTAGGGCTTCTTCTTAGTGAGGAATTTTTCCGCCACTATGGCTGTCATTAATCCAAGAAGCAACATGATGGGATATACTATAAAGGAGTAAATTGGTATCCCCCCTAGTCCCGGTATAACGTTTATAGTTACTGGCCCTCCCTGCGCTTCTCCAAAGTATTCATTACCTAAATAATTCAGCGAAATCGTCATTGATTTATTTAGCAGCAGTTGTATTGCAGATCCATTATTAACAATGAGACTCTTCTTGATTGTATTATTTCCATTCTTAATCACTAGAACCGCCGCCGCATTTGTTGGAAGCGATGTATTGCTTCTAATTAATATATCCAGGGTCATGTATTGCCCAGCAACGCCATAATACACAGATGGCTTTAATTCTATTATGGGCATTGCCTTATATATCTTAATTATCTCCATTGAGTAGCATGGATTATAGTTTGAATTTCCTTGCCAAGATGCATTAATTAAGTAATTCCCAGGCAGCCTAGGCATGAACAATATGCTGAATGAACCGCTCGTCCTGACCGCACCCAGATAGGAACCATTGATGGTTACCTCTAGAGTCGCTGTTATATTTGGCTTAATAAATCCCCGCACATTGAGTGGGGACCCAACAATGCCAGTGGCGCCTATTAACGAAACATGGCAATTGGCCTTCTCCACATGCACCACTGCTTGGGCTATTGATGGGGAGTAATTGGTGTTGCCTAGGTACTGGGCAACCACCATGTAATTACCGGTGGAGGGCGGAGCAAAGAGTAGGGATAATTTAGTTCCATTCCTACTCAAAAATAGAGTATTATTGATGAATAGATTAATCACTCCAGCAGCGAGAGGCGGCGATAGTGTTGCGTTTATTAGCATGGATTCCCCATACATTATATTGGTGGAGTTAATCCAAATATGAAGAATAGGTGCTGCTTGTTGAACAAGGAACGTGGTAGAATTCTGTATAGGTATTGGAGCCAATGATACGAATTTCGCGGTAACCATGTAAATGCCGGTCGAGTTAGGAGTTAAACTAAGCGATAATATACCTTCAACATTGGTTTTCCCCAAGTAATTAATCAATGTTTTGCCTCCTTTAGTCACCATTATCTGTATCTCGGCTGATTTAATGGGCTTACCCATGAATGTTAAGCCGATAGTTAAGTTCTCCTTTTCTCCAAAAGCTATTGGTTGGCTATTTATGATTATGCTGGGCACAGTTGAATTAATTATTATCGATGAATTGTAAGGTCCATAAGTATAACCACCGTAATCCACAGCTTGGTAGGTTAATGATATGGATCCTGCGCCTATCGAGTATGGAGTTGCATTTAATGGCATGATTCCCGGATACTTAAGTATATAGTTAACTAATGGAACTGTAACTCCAATCCCACCGGTGGGTCTAATTAGGACATACTTTATTAATGATTGATTGAATGATATTGCGATGCCCATGGTCGACGCAATGCCAACTGGTAAAGTATAATTTATTGGAGCCAATTTAATTAGAGGGGGAACCGCAACCACTGAAAAGCTAATAGTGTTTATACTACATGATCCATACATAAATGTTACACGACCCATATATTTACCTGGGTTAGAAAATAAGGCTGTAACCCCCTCCTCGCCGTTGCTGTATGTAACTATGGATCTAATGCCGGGAATCTGGGGATTAATCACGTAATTAATATGTATGGAGTGCATTGTAGATGCAACTATCTGAGTATAATTGGATAACGTTTCTGTATAATTACCGTAACTATATGATATGGTTATGCTTGGCGTCCTTCTAATCACAAATGAATCATAGGAAGCCAATGATTCGCCATTATAAACCACGTAAATCGCAACTGTATTATTATAATTACTTAGTTGAACCACACGGCTAATCTGTAGTGTATCATTTATGATATAATGTAATGTCTGTGGCTGACCATTTACTGATATTATGATTGTGGTATTAAGTGGCGCCACGGTGGAAACAGTGAAGTTAAGAACCCCAATTGAATATAAAGTAGTGGTAGGAAGCGGCTGAACTACACCACAAGTGGATAATGATGTATTGATTATGGATGGCGGAACCAACGATAAAGTGAAGTTACTGGAGGCCAAGGCAATGCTTCCCTCATGGACAGATACAGAGGCAGCATATGATCCAAATGGCAATGAGACCGGCAAATTAACCGTCGTAGAACCATTAATGATTACCCCCTGACTTATTGAAACATTACCGGCCTTGAAGATGAGTGTCGCATTAAGCGGAATAGATGAATTAAGCGGTACACTTAATGTGAAATTATTAACCGGAATAATTAGTTCACTTGAATGTTCAAGTATATTGAATGAACCATAATGGGCAGAGATGCTGCCTATATGCACAACCCTAGGCGATGAGGCATGTATAGTTAGTGTAATCGCAATCATGATCAGCATTAACCAAATAAGGCTAATCCGCATGCGAATCGACTATATAACATTATATTAAAACCTTGCTCACATCGACACAATTAAATCCCATGAGGGGAAAGGTATTTAATTCATAAAATTAATCTAATCGACAATAAAAATGAGCGAGCTAAAGGAGACAATAAAGGCGCTACTTAAGGAGGACCCTACCATAATACTCGATGCTTTAGTCAGCAATCCAAACATTATTTATGAAGCACTAGCTAAATTAATGCCTTGGCAAAACCTAGCGACTAAGGACGATATAAAGGAAATAAAAGAAACAATGGCAACAAAAGAAGACCTCCAGAAAGAAATCAAGGAAATAAAAGAAACAATGGCAAC
>JBMFVP010000063.1:0-8418 GCA_049965935.1 Thermocladium sp. | reverse complement strand
TAACCAAGCACCTGAGAACACCAAAACTTTCAAAAAACAATACGTACAAAAAGTATATAATAATTTATTATAATTTATTGTCAACTCATAGGGAGCTTAGCCATTATGGGTGAGAGCTAATCAAATGTGATAGGGAAAAACTTAAAATAACGGTTACCAAGGTCTTCATTCGAGCCTCGGTCGTTCAGCCTGGTCTAGGATGCGGGCCTGTCGAGCCCGAAACCCGGGTTCAAATCCCGGCCGAGGCGCTAAAATCCTAAGCCATGAGATAAGAACGGGCATCATTCACGGTAGATTATGCACAAATGGTTTAAACTATGAGTGCCTTGATTAACTATTTTTCGATCTCTTGATTTTTTGGAGAGGGCCTATCCCTTAATGTTAGCGAAGGAAGCGGGTAATCCACAATGGCAATCAAGACTCCTTGGGTAATTTCGATCCATTAAGGTGAGGATGCCGACCTTTGCATTAATGTTAATAATTTTAGCATAAGCAACTTATACTCCTGGGTCACTGGAATAAGTACTAAGTAACCAGTGTAAAGACCATAAACCACCGCGCTCTTGGGTGGGGACTCCAAAACAGCCGGTATAGCTAATAGGTCCTCTTCACCTCTCACCATTATGGTAGCTCTTCCTCCAGCCATTGCGATACTCACGGCGCTCTTCACGGCCTCGAATGCCGAATCCATGAGGGTGGCGGGCGGATTATCAATTATGATCCTAGCATTGCTAGGACCATTACTTATTATTCTTCTCTGAGTCTTGCCATCAATTATGACTACATCAGGTTCCCTCCAATATTTTCCAATATTCATGGCTACTACATCGCCTACAGCAATTAAGGGCCATAAGCCAAAATCCTCAGTCATAGCCTTAGCAGCCTCGATTGATGCCGGCGGTTCCCTCGGTATAGCCACTGCAAAGGGTATAGCCATCAATTCCCTTAGAAAACCACTGCTTAATCTGTACATGAATAATAATGCTCCTCCCTTTTTTTAACTTTAAGGGGGATTTAAGGAGTAAGAAGTCCTGCGGCAGATAACAACCATAGAAATATCTCTGCATATGATATTGAGTTAATAAAAAGTGGTAAACCTAGCCTTTCTAAGGTTGGGGATTCCTAGAATTTTTAGGTGCTTGCGTGAGGGGTGTTGTTGTTTAGTGATTTTTTGGGCCGACTCCCGCAACCCGAGTAGCGCCCGTGGGGGCGTAACCCCCTAGACCCCGGGGAACCCCCTTATGGCGGGGAGGAGGTCAAGTCCGGTTAAGCGGAACCGGTTAAGCGGAATAAGCATTATAGTTCTTAGGTATATTAATGAATGGCTTTTTTAGGTGGATCTCTATAATATGCTTATGCAGCAGGATGCTGTGGCTAAGGCAATAAATATACTTGAGAGGCTAGATGAGCTGGGTATCCTCGATTCAATACAATTAATTCTCAGCGATGAGGAGTTACAACGACTGGTTGAGTCCAGCCTTAATCTAGTTGAGTTGCTTGGCAAATTATTGAGCGTAATTAATGGAATTGATTGGAATAAGGTTATTAATCTATTATCATCCATAAAGGATGATGATTTAGAAAAAATAATTGATTTGATTAATTTAATTAATGGCATTGATGCAGCAAAGATTCGTTCCGCTATTCAAGTAGCCAATAGCGATGTGGGGCCGGTCTCATTATCTCAACTCGTCAGCGAGCTGCGAAGAGAAGAAACACGGAGAGCCATTTATAAATCATTATTGATATTAAGGATTCTACTAGGGAAGGGGGAGTCCGGATCTAGGACTTAGCTTGCCCCTCAATTGTGTAGAGGGACTCCAATTTCTTCACGTCATCATCATCTAGCCTCCATCCAATTGCTCCAATGTTTTCCCTCATGTGCTCCAGCCTAGCTGCCTTTGGTATGGCCACTATATTGGGTTTACGTATTACCCAATTAAGTAGAACCTGTGCAGGTGTTTTCCCATACTTGCTTCCCACCTCCTCTAACAACTTATACTCTCTGCTTCCAGGCCTTAATATTGCCCCAGTCCCTAGAGGGCTATATGCTATTATTGTTATTCCCTCCCTCTCTGCATAGGGCAGTAAATCCTTCTCTGCATCCCTATCCAATAGGTTGTACCGTATCTCGTTGGCCACTACTCCATACTTTGTTAAGGATCGTCGTGCCTCCTCTAGCTCAACCACATCGAAGTTACTTACGCCAATGTGTCGAATTACGCCTTCATCCACTAATTCCTCCATGGCTTGCATAGTTTCCCTGATCGGTACATCCCTTGCAGGCCAGTGAATCATGTATAAATCAATATATGTTCCCAATCTATCCATGCTTGCCTTAGCTGATTTCAGCACGTCATCATGCCTCGCATGGGTTGGCCATACCTTGCTTATTATGAAGAGATCATTTCGGGGAAACCCCTTTATTGCTTCCCCAATTATTCTTTCTGAGCAACCGCCTCCATACATTTCGGCCGTATCTATCATTGTGTAACCCATATTTATTGCCTCCCTCAATAGCTTCACCATGGAATCCATGTTAGAGCAGTCCGGTATCCAGAAGCCTCCTCCTATGCCCCACGTGCCTAGGCCTATTACGGGTATCTTTATGCCGGTTTTATCGAGTTCCTTGAATTCCATAAACTATATTCAGTCGATCTGGTAAAAATACTTTGTCTATAAAATCCAGGAGAGTCATCTACTTAACAAATACAAACTAGACCATAACCGTAAAGGAGGTCCGTGAACTACCCCGCCCTCACGGAAGGGGACTTTCGCCCCCTTAACCCCCAGAAAGGTTAAAGGCAGGGAGGTGGTTAGATGGACTTGACTGACATTATTAATACGTGAATGAGATTCACATCATGGAATTGAAATCCATCTTTCTTTTCTTCCACGAGGAATTTGTTGTCTCTTTATCGCTATTCATGTAGAATTCGCGTTTTAATCCTCAGAATAGGAGGAACTATATTGAGTGATAGTCAGCCTTGGCTTAATCCTCTTTACAAAAGATAAGTTTTTAAAACCACTGTCGTAATGGTGGTCAGTAGTCATTAAATATGACTGGGTCAGTAAGAAGGAGTTACAGTGAAAAGAAGTCGTTGAAGCGGCAATTATCGTTCACCGACATATACTTCGCCTCAATAGGTGGACAATCCCCGTTCCTCAGCATATTAACTTATGGAACTGCAATGATAATTTACGTAGGGCTCCTAGCCCCCATTGCGGCACTTCTAGGCACGCTCCTGGTCCTCCTCAATGGAATGGTTGTTTATGAGTTATCCAGGCAAATAACTAAGACGGGCGGCTACTATAAGTATGCCCATCTATTATTAAGCCACAGAGTGGGCATAGAAACTGGGTTCCTATACTTGTTCTACTCCATACTATATGGGGTCTCCTATGCCTTCGGCGTTAGTTACCTCTCCTCATGGTTATTTAATTGGGATCCCACGATAACCATGATAGCGGTTCTATTAATAACCGCCTTCCTGGCAATCAGCGGAATAAAGCCATCAACCAAGTACGCAATAATCGCCGGTTCAGCGGAGATAGCGGTCCTCCTCTTAGTCGGCTTCGTCTTAATGTACCTAGTTCACTTTAAATTAAGCAATCCATTCATGGGCGGAGTTTCATTCTCAAATCTGGGTCTCGCAGTCATATATGCAGCCGCAATACCAACAGGGTATGGTGCTATCACGCCTCTGTCGGGTGAGGCAAAGAATCCTAGGTCAACAATACCCAAGGCAGTCATAGCTGTAATTCTGACCGGCGGCATATTGGCAGCATTCGATGTATATGCTTTTGCAAATGCCGGCATGGTGTTGTTCCACGATAATATAAACCAAGTAATCTCAACCCCCTCCCCCGTGCTTTATGTGTTGAGGAAGTACATTGGAGATTACTTGGATCCAATAATGATATTCGCCATGCTAAGCGATGGAGTATTAGGTACGCTGGCCTTCTCCATAGCTGCATCACGAACTATATACGCAATGTCAGTGGACGGTTATCTTCCAAGCATATTCTCCCAACTAAATAATAAGGGCAATCCGATATTCTCAGTGATGTCGGTTTCCGGCATCATGTTAGGCATATCCGTAATACTCACAAGCATATTTCATGGTCCACTTCATGCATTCCTAGTACTAGGTGCATTATCAACAATGGCTGGCCTAGTGGTGCATCTAGTATCTAACTTTGCCCTAGCTAGGATAGGAATAGGGAGGCGAATTAATAAGTGGATAATGATGTCTATAATTGCATCCGGAATAACAATTTACTCCCTCCTCGCCGCATTGACTAAAATGAGCTCAATATATGTAGAGATATTCCTGCTCTGGATGATACTGGCCTTCATATATGCAGAGGCATACAGCATAGTGAGCAGCCAAGTAAAGCGTAGGTATCCTGCCACGATAGAGTAGGAAATAGAGTGAAAATTCTACTAATGGATCACAATCATAATGAATCATCGGTGGAATCGCTATGGATTCAAAATGGAAAAATTAATCATGTTGAAGATTAATGAAGGCGAAACCTTTTGTAATTCAGGTGGGATTAATCTATTTTCCAAAGTTTTTATAAAGTTTTAATTATGATATTTTTTATGTTAATCCTTTCAAATTTTATTAAACTTAAGATATTGATCCCTCTTGTTATTCATTCTATTAATATGCCTGGGACATTAATTCAAGGAGTATCAGAGGTTAGTACTTAATGAGAAGGAGAAGCATTATCGCTATAATTATTGATTCAATGAGGGACCATATTCCTATCTTCCTCATTGTTGCCCTTAAATTGCTGTAGCCAATTTTTCCCTCTCTTAGAGCAATCACTGCTCTCGCGGTTGGCTCCATCATGGCTAGGTAAAGCTTGTAATTTATGGTTAAGTACGTTAATAACATGGCCAGAACTAACCACCAAAGTGATGAGACCCATGGCTTAATCGATCTAAACGGTAACTTTCCCTCCACGTAAATCGCTGAAAACACATGATAGCTTTCCCAAATGATTGCTATATAGATTATCATTAGACTTGGCGTGATGCCGATCATGTAGAGCCAAGGCAAGTACGTCGATGAAAGAAGAGCAGTGCCGGCAATATTAGCTGCTGCTCCTCGCCCTCTTCCTCTTAAGGTCTCCATCATGAATATCAAGAGGGGAATAAGTGAAAGGAGAAGCCAAGGCTGCGGAGCTGGGTATAGAAGGTATGCATATGGAGCCACATTAACTGTAAAGAGTGCGTAATCAATGGATCTAGGCTTTGATACCAGCCTTAAGTGAACCCTAACCAAACTAAGTGAATTAAGCGCAACTAGAAAAGTAGTGAGTAGGGCTCTGACTGGGCTTATGCTAGAAAGTAATGCGGCAGATCCAAGCGATAAGCCATATGTCACTATAATCACGGAGATGGCTCCACTATCCACGTGAGCTGATTTGGTCTTTACCCGCATGTAATTCCGCTGGGTTCCTAGTTTTATTGATATTATCCAAGTTACTGTTATCTTCTCTTGGTAATTTCAAGTATCATTACTCTATATTTTCCCCATAATGCGGAGAAGCTTAACACCATCATCTGTCTTCTGCGATTCCTCCACGAATCTCCGAAGAATTGCTGCTAGTCGCTTTTTCTCAGATGAAGGAACGGTAATCCAGGCAGGGCATGACTTGTCTATAATGGCTCCATCATAATCATCATAGTTAAGGGGATAGAGCCTACACCCAATGGGCCTATTCACATATATGCTGCATCTCTTGGTTGCCGGATCATAGAAGACGCAGTGGCCATCAATGTTCTTAAGCCTCCATATGCCATCGCTCCCCTTCTCGGCGAATTCCTCAAGCCTATGCCCTAGAGCCGTGATTCTCTCTATATCATCTATTAACAGCTCCATTTGAGTATTTAAGCAGCACTCGCCGCAGAGAGTGCAACTGAACTTAACTTCGGCTTCCACCGGGTTCCGCACTATCTTAATCATTGCCTACCCTGTCCAAACCTCTTAAGTATGTAATTATAGGCAGAATACGCCGCTAGAGCTCCTTGACCAGCGGCCACGGTTATTTGCCTGAAGTCAAGGGGAGTTATGTTCACAGCATCCCCGGCAGCATATATGCCGGGCTCGCTGGTCTCCATTAGGTTATTGACTACGAGGTATCCCCTCTCATCGGTCTTCAATCCAATTCCCCTAAATAATTCCACGGGGGGCTCCGCCCCTATCTCCACGAATATGCCATCGATGGAAAGACCATACTCCTGCCCAGTATCCACCCGCTGAAGAACGGCTGATCGCAGTAATTTATCTCCCCTCAATTCCTTCACTATCGTGTTCCACAATATTTCTATTTTCTTGTTCTTCATTAACATATCCTGATATGTCGGCTCCACCCTTAGCTTATCCCTTCTATGAATCATGTACACCTTCTTAGCGTACTCAGTAAGGAGAAGCGCAGCACTGGCCGCTGCATCGCCTCCACCGACCACCGCCACCACTTTATCCTTGAAGAGAGGAGCATCACATGGTGCACAGTAGGAAACGCCTTTACCGTCGAACTCCTTCTCGCCCTTAACATTCAGCTTCCTCCTCCTCTCTCCAACCGCTAATATAACGGTCCTACTCTTAAAATCGTCACCAGAGGCCGTGGTCACTATGAAGACATCACCGTCCCTCTTCACTGACGCGACTGAGTCCAGCAAAAAGGGAACTCCATAGCTCTTCACGTGCTGCTCAAACTTGCTCACTAAATCGGGACCCATTATTCGCTCATAACCTAGGTAATTCTCCACCCAGCCTGCCTTTCCAACTTGCCCCCCTATATCTTCGCTTATCACCGCGACGGATAACTTGTACCTAGCAGCATAAAGCGCAGCGTTAAGACCAGCCGGTCCCCCGCCCACTATTATCACATCAAGTAGCTTGGATTTAAGCTCATCAATCACATCTCCCGCCAATTCGAGGCTTCCTAAGGACAATGACATAAATTAAGGAAAGAAGTGGTAATTATATAAACCTTTTCAGCGAATGCTGCTGCCTAATGACCTCGATTCGCCGATTCCATGACAGTCCCAATTAACTTAGAGCCATTCAATATATAGGCCAATAATTAATAAGGGCCCTTATTCCTTAATTCATGGTAATTAAGACATTGAAGGTAGATACACTATACACCCCATATCAAGTCCTCCACGATGTTTCTGTTACCATTAGGAATGGAGTCGTGGAGGAAGTAAGCGAATCCAGCAGCGTCTTTGATATTGATCTCAGGGGATTAATCGTTGCGCCAGGCTATGTGGATACGCATATACATGGTTGCTGCGGCATTGACGTGACTAGCTTAACCACCGTAGACGAGTTGAGCAAATTATCAAATGGATTAACCAAGTTCGGAGTTACATCATTCGTGCCAACACTCGTTTCCTCTCCTCACTCCAATATAATTAGGATACTTAAGCTATTATCAGGTGCGCGGAGAAGCATTGGGGGATCCAAGGCGCTTGGGATAGGGCTTGAGGGACCATATATTAATCCAGAGAAGCGGGGGGCTCAGAACATCCAAGCAATACGTGCACCAAGCCTGGAGGAGTTTAATCAATACTTGGGGCTTCTTGATGAGCCACCCCTAATAATTCATTTAGCGCCAGAGATAAAGGGAGCATACGAATTAATACAGCGTGCGTCCCTGCGTGGTGCAATAGTAAGCATAGGCCACACTGATGCCGATTATGAGACAGCTACACACGCTATAGCCTTGGGAGCCACGAGGGCCACGCACCTATTTAATGCAATGAGGGGTATCCATCATAGAGAGCCGGGCGCAGCAATGGCGTTGATGGATAATACTAATGTGTATCTAGAATTAATAACGGATTTTATTCATTTAAGGCCGGAAACAATTTTGTTTGTCCTTAAGTATGCAGGATGGCAGAGAGTGGTTCTAGTGACCGATGCAATAGCTTCCGCTGGTCTCGGTGATGGAGAGTACGTCCTCGGCGACCTCCATGTGATCGTGTCTAATGGACGCGCCTCGCTTCCCGATGGAACATTAGCGGGCAGTTCATTAACTATCGATAAAGCTGTGCGTAACATGATTAGTCTCGGTTTGTCTCCTAATATTGCCATAAGCATGGCCACAGCAATACCGGCCCGCTCTATTGGGTTAACTAACGTGGGGTGTCTGCGGCCTGGATGCATTGCCGATGCCGTTGTTCTAGATGATAAGTATAGAGTGATCAATACCCTGATCTTCTCTTCGCCTTGAAAGGCGAAGCCGCTCCCCTTGGACTCCTTATTATAGTATGGAGTAAATGGCCAAGGCTTGGATCAATGATGGTCTTCGTGGATTTGAAGTTAATATAAAAGAAAACTTTATATTTAGTTGGCTAAAGTGGTCATAATGGTAGAGCTTAAGGTAGTTACG
>JBMFVP010000062.1:0-8674 GCA_049965935.1 Thermocladium sp. | reverse complement strand
ATGAAGAATAAAATAGTAGACCAATCCAGGTTCATAACTACTTCCCGCCTCTTTTCAGTATATGCATAGAGAAGGGATGCTGCACCAAGAGATACAGTTACTGGTGTAATGTATGTGGGCATAGGTATCACATCCATGAGTACGTATAGCGGCATCAACACGCCTAATGCAGATAATGCTGCATATGTTAACCTCCTATCGAAACTAGGAGGATCTATCATCTCTATCTTAATCGATTGTTTGCCGGCCCTAAACATATATATCAATATTGGCGTAGTTATGACTAAATTAATCAATGTTGGGGGAAGAAGGAAAATAATGAATTCAATAAATGGCCTAGCTATGCCTGAATCCAGCGCTATAAGGAGGTTCTGTGGATTACCTATAGGCAAAGCAACGCTGCCTATGGTTACACCAAATGCAAGTGAATAGAGGAGCGGTTTTGCATCAAACCTTACTTGCTTCTGCATGGAAGCAATCATCGGCGCCATGCTGCCCGCCACTCCATCATTGGTTAAGAACATCGATAACACCGCTGACGATAGAAAAACCCTAGACACTAGCTCAGCAGGGCTCTTGCTTGATACGACCAATCTATAAGCAACGTAGCTCAGAAAGCCGCTTACCTCAAGGGCTGAGGCTATTGTAAACAATGAAATAAGAAATAGTATCACATCTAGATTAATTGCTGAGAATGCATCGCTTGGAGGCACTATGCCCATTAATATTGTGAGCGAGGCGCCAAGGAGCATGGCTGCCCATGGCTGAAGCCCAAGCCTAGTGCCTCGTGCCGCTATCAATCCGTAAGTTAATGCCAGCACTATGGAGTCCTCGATGAAAACAGACATAAGTAAAAATGCTTTATTGATATCCTTTTTATCCTTAGCGAGCTCAAGGACTTGCCATATTTTCAATATATTTAAGCACATTAGTCATTGCTTCCCCAGCTGAGCAATTCATCACTATGTTGGAGTATTCATCATATGGAGTCGGTTCCATGTTAATTATTATCAATGATCCACCACCATTAATTACGGCAAGGGGTATAAGGGATGCAGGATAAACGGTGAGGGATGAACCAATGACTAATATTAAATCGCTTCTCCTCGCTTCACTCATTGCTTCCTCCAGCCTAGTGACCGGTTCTCCAAATAGAACTACGTCAGGCTTATAGATACCTCCACAAGAGCAATGAGGAGCATCTCCCGTTTCCTCATATATTTTAATTGCTTCCTCGAACCTAACTTGATTACCGCACCTAGTGCATCTCGCCGTCCTGGATGATCCATGAAGCTCAATTACTCTATGATTCCCCGCATCTAAGTGAAGCCCATCAATATTTTGCGTTATCACGGCCTTAATTAAGCCAAGTTGCTCAAGCTTAGCTAACGCAATATGGGCAGCATTCGGCTTAGCTCCATGGATTGATTTGAATCTAGATGAATAGAATTTCCAGAAACCACGTGGATCTCGCCTAAAATAATCTATGCTGGATATCGACGGATCAAACCTTCTCCAAAGTCCATTGGGTCCCCGAAAATCAGGTATCCCACTCTCAGTGCTTATCCCGGCCCCAGTGAATGCGATTGCGTACCTACTTCGCCTCAATAGGTTCGCAGCTTCACGAGCCAATTCACTGCACTCCACGCAATAATTATTATGGAGGGAATTAAAAACTAAATTCCTATATCAGAAGCAGATGCCTCTCCTATACATAACATCCACCAAGTAGTCCAGCGGCGATCGCAGTAATGGATCAACCCAGGGACGCCTCCGCCCAGTCAATGCATCTAAGTAATTCAATATATCCATGGGATTCTTCACGCTCCTGAGATCTGTGACTCCCTGGGAAAAAATCAACGTGAGCCCCTTAACGTCCTCCATTAGGTCCAGCACACGAATTAATCCGCCTGGATCGAGCCTGATAAAATCGCCTATAACCACCTCAACGGCCTTTCCCTGGCCAGCCAATGCCCTTAATTGAGCCTTGCTAGGCACCGCTGATCCAGGAATAACGGTCACCACATCAATGTCCCTCCTATATATATACTTATTAAGCCGGAATCTATCTGGAGCCTTAACTGCAGCTATCTCCATTAACCGCCCCCTTCCTCTCTCCACCTTACTCAACACCAATAGGTCCCAGGGACCGCTTGGCTTGGGCGATACTGCGGCAATATAACCGAGCCTCATTAATACTTTGTCGATATAAAATGAGTGATTCCTTAAGTCGAATTCAACCAGTCCCTTCGCCACGACTAATCAACGCTAAATTACTTTAGCTTGTTTAGGAGCCTAGCCCTACGGTCAAGCAATCTTCTCTTATTAATGATTGCATTAGTTGATTCCCGGGAGACAAGCACTACCTCAAAGTACCTATATATGCCATCCTCCCCAACCCAATAGGAGCCGAGGACCTCCATGTTTGGGAATTTTCTGGCAGCCCTTGCTTCAGCTATTAATTGGGCGCTGCGGTAAGTGGTGTATCCATAAACCCCCATCCTCTTTGGCCTGCGACCGCTGCTGGGCCTCTCCTTATTCATGGTTCCCCTGCTCACCTTTACTCGAGCAATCACAATGCCAGGCCTGGCCCTATAGCCATACTTTCTGGCCTTATCTAGTCGAGTCGGTTTATCGATTCTAGTAACCGTTGGTTCCCGTCTCCAAATCAACATTCTCTGCCTAACTACACCCCAAATAACGCTGTTCCTAGCCCTCCTCCATTGATCCCCTATATAGTAGTACAAACTCTTCGCCATTGCTGAACATGAATGCTAGCAAGGAGGGTTATTTAAGCATTGCGTGAAGCCTAAATTGACCAATACTTGTCAAGCAGCTCCAACCACTTACCTGACACTAATTTATTCCTGTGGGCAATATCGCTAAGCCTCACCTCAACTATATCATTGCCCCTGAGGGCAACCATTACTCCAAACCTACCTGCCTCAACCGCATCAAAGGCTGCAATCGCGAATCTAGTAGCTAATACCCTATCAAACGCCGAGGGCGGGGAACCCCTTATCGTGTGGCCAAGCACAGTGGCTCTACTCTCCACGCCAAGGGCTTTCTCTATATATGGCGCAAGCTCATTGCCGACGCCGCCGAGCTTGGCGTGTCCATACTCATCCACGGGTCCCCCCACATCCTGCTTAACGCCCTCAGAAACCACCACTAATGCATACTTCTTCTCTGCATAGGCGCGCCGTAGCTTCTCAATTACTACGTTGGTCTCCACGGGTTTCTCCGGTATCAGTATTGCGTCGGCGCCGGTGGATAATCCAGTGAATAAAGCTATCCAACCGGCCTCTCTCCCCATAACCTCAACCACGCTTATCCTTTCATGAGATATAGAGGATGTCTTCACGTACTCTGTCTCCATGGTCGCCACATTAACCGCAGTATCGAAGCCAAGGGTATAATCAGTCTCTGGCAAATCGTTATCTATTGTCTTCGGGATTCCCACCACATTAACTAAGCCACGGGCTTGAGCCTCAGCGGCTGCTCCTAAAGTATCGTCGCCGCCAATGGCCACTATCACATCAATTCTATTCCTCTTAATGCTATCGGCCAATTGCTTCGCCCTGGCTTCATCCTTGAACGGATTAGTCCTGGATGTCTTTATGAATGTTCCCCCAGCAAATGCTGAGCCCAACAAATCAATCGACTTAGCCTTAACTAATTCACCCTCTAACATGCCGCGCCAGCCATGTAGTGCCAGATACACGTCATGCTTTTTCTCGGCCATTCTAGTAAATTCATAAACCGCAGTGTTAAGTCCCGGTGCATCCCCTCCCCCAGTTAATATGGCTATCCTCATGCTGCTCACCCATCCCGTGGATATACTATCCTCTTTATTGACTCGCCAATAGAGTAGGGATCCGTTCTCTGCCACACATTTCGCCCAACGGCAACTCCAGATCCGCCGGCCATTATGACTCCCTCCACTTGCTTCAGGAACTCCTCATCGGTTTTAGTCTTTGGTCCTCCCGACATGAGGACCGGCACTTTTCCCGCTGCCTTGACTGCCCAGGAAAATGTTTTTGGATCGCCAGTGTATTTTATCTTCATGGCGTCGGCGCCTAATTCCAGGGCGATTCGAGCAGCATATGCAACTATCTCTGGGGACTGCTCATCCTTCACCTTGCTTCCGCGGGGGTATGACCAAACCACTAGAGGCACATCAAACCTAACGGCATCTTTCTTTATCCTAGCTAATTCCTCAAACATCTTATATTCAAATCCGCTGCCTGCATATATGGTGTACCCCACGGCGCTTGCGCCTAGACTAATTGCCTCCTCCACAGTGCAATTAGCCACGGATATGGGTTCTCCGGGGTATAGACTGGTCTTGCCGTTTAGCTTGAGTATCAACGGTATTTGACCTCCATAGTACTTCTCCGCCAAGCCTCGTTGAAGAACTAGTCCATCAAACCCCAACTTGACCGCTATATCTATTATATAAGCCGGATCTGCGCTTTTCTCGTTGTCCATGAAATCCGTGGGGCCATGTTCTATTCCATGATCATAGGCCAAAATTATGGCTCTTCCACGCCTCATAAATATTCTCCTGAATTTGTCCACCAAACTCATGCGATGCATGCAGCGCTGCCCTATTTATTACCGTAGGGTTTAAGCTATGAATATTCTTAACCCATAACCCGAATAGAGAACTAGGTGTAATTACTCCACCCAGTAATAATGATTAATAGACTTGCCGGAAACCGGATCATGAATCCCTATCTCATTATAAGTACTAGTCACAGGCACTTGATTAACCATAGGCTTAACCACTATAACTATATTGCGCAAGTCATTTATAACATCCTTAACGACATTCAACACGTCCCTAGGCCCCGGGAACTCAGAGCCCCTGAGCTCCTCGATCAATTTCTTAGAGCCCCCCACCTCAGCCCAACTCCGGAACTCGATGTCTCTCCATCTTGACTCTATGTCCCGCAGCCTCCACGCTCTCCTCGCAATTATCTTTGGGTACATGTGTTCCCCCGCTATTAGGCTGCACTTCTCTGCCTGCTTATCCGAATGATCACCAGCCACAGTTATGTAAATCTCGCCCTCATCCTTTAATAGCATTGCATATGCCAGCTCCGCAGCATGAGTCTCGCTTATCATCTTAACATAATTACTGGTCGTAACCAGATATGGCTGAAGCTGATGAACCTCTAGCCGCGGTGATGCATTAATCATAACTAGCCCACTGACCGCTATCTCTACATCTCGCTCCGACTTGATCAGATCAACTGTTATGTTTACTCTATGCATCTAGGTAACACTTCGGCTCCGGTTTATAAAGAGATACGCCACATATATAATAAACCACCCTATCCTAATTAATTGATGTTTTGACTCACCATTAAAGTCGCGTTATCAAAATCCCACCAACAAGTAATAATGACGAACGCTGTGACCAGTACGTATAATGAGATAGGCTCTCCGTGGATCATAACTAATCAAATCCCTAATTACCAGGAACTTCGGGATGCTTATAACGGAAAAACTTTAAAATGCTGATAGGCATGGTTATTTAAGCCCGCTGACCCGGCCATAGGCGAGGTGGAACCACCCGGTCCCATCGGAACCCGGAAGTGAAACGCCTCGCCGCGGCGCCGAGTACTGGAATCCGAAAGGTTCCGGGAAAAGCCCGTGCTGGGAGGCGGGTCCCTCTTCTTCGCCACCTTCACTAGTGAAGATTAAAAGGTAACTCAAGGCCTACCCCTCATTCATAATCACGTGAATTCAATATATAATACACGGAATTAGATGGGGATTCATGCTTGACCGCTGCTCCATTAAATTATTGGAATTAACCATTAATTGGTGCACATGGGATGAATTACTAAAGATGACAGGAGCCCCACCGAGCAGCATTTATTGGCATCTCCGTAGATTAATTAGGTGCGGTATGATTGAGACTAAGGGCAGGAGGAGACTAAGGTATCGGGCAACGCTAAAGGGCGTGCTGTTATGCATTAATTTGGGATGCAGTGGCTCAGTGGAGAGGGCCGCACAGGAGCTCGGCATTAACCTAATTGAGGCCGATGCCGTGGGAAAGGCATTCCTGAGAATAGTGCAGAGAGAGGG
The DNA here is from genome assembly GCA_049965935.1 of Thermocladium sp. Taxonomy (GTDB): domain Archaea; phylum Thermoproteota; class Thermoprotei; order Thermoproteales; family Thermocladiaceae; genus Thermocladium. Next base: position 2,575 of record JBMFVP010000062.1, on the reverse strand, counting down.
CATTGATCTGGCTGAGTTCAATGTGACTCGGGAGGACGTAATAAGTACAATAGTGGCATCGATATTGGTTGCTCCCGGCGACTGCATTGATGAAAAGATCCTCAACACGTTGGGAGACCCCACCCTGGTTCAACCGATAAGGGACCTACTGAGCCGCGAGATCGAGCTTTTAAAGGGGAAGAGGGAGGGACTCGAGTGATGACTTGAACCCACTCTGAGGTTGATGAGGCCGTTTAAGCCAACTGACCAATGAAGACACGCGTAAGGGCTGACTGGGATTATGTGGAATCTAATACATCTAATTGAACCAACTTAGCCCGTATCCCCAGTAATCCACTTATTGATGGAGACACGCCAACTCCATCAACTAAACCCTCCACACTTATGCCGCCCTCGCTTCTCAACACGATCTCTGCCACTCGTTCTCCAATGGGTATAAGCCTCAGGAAACGCACCTGCTTAGTTCTCCTTCCCTGCCTAACTCGCTTACCCTCTAGAAGCGGGGAAAGAGCAGAAAGAGAACCCGGCGGAGGGGGCTCATTGAATATAACTAGGCCTCTATAGGTTCTCTCCTTATCTATATCCTCCTTAAGCTGCTCCACATCCCTCCTAGAGACCCGCAGAAAACCCCTTAACTCAAGGAATCCAAGGAGCCCCGGCGCAGGCAATTGCCTGCTGCGTGGATTACTCAATTGAAGAATAACCCTCTCATCACTGAACACCCTAGCCTCGCTATCCTTCAGGGGGGAATGAATCACCACTGATCCAGCATTAAGCCTAGAGGCTAAATCCGCAAGAGGCGGCGGACTCCGCATTAGTTTCCTATAAGTCCCAGCAGCATATATCGGCATCACGATTATTGAGACAGAGAGCGAGGGAAGAGACACCACCGCAACAATATCAGGTGATCTACTGAACTCCTTGCCCGTGATTGCTTGAACTCTCTTTCCAATTAATCTATTCAATTCACGCTTAATCGACTCCGAGCTGGGGGCAGCCGCCTCCATGGATAGCCTCAAATCAGCGTCAAGTAGTTCCCGGGGCAGCATGGTGCCCACCTGAAACGTGGAGAACTCGATATTAATGGATGACATCGTCGATGCAATAATCTTCGCCGCCTCATCCACTAGCCTAAACACGTCGCGACACACTGGACACTCAACCCTATCAATGCGGCGATTCATTCTATCCATTAAGAAACGCGCACTGGGTCCATGCCCGGATGCAGCCAACATCGCCAATAAATCAACTGCACTCGACTCACCCAACCTAACCCGCCTAACTAGATCCATGTGAATGACATCCTTAATAGATCGACCCCTCTCCCAATTCTCCAATCCATAACCACTCAATGCAAAGAGTCGCCCCAAACAGTGATCACAGAGCGGGTACTTAGATAAAACATTAATTGCAGTATTTATGAAGTCCATGAAACAGCCATAAATATCAGCATTTAAAGCTTGGGCTCCAACCAAACCCGCCTCAAGGAATAAACCCAGGAATACTCGCCTAACCGAGTGGGGACTCCCTCCACCGCAACTCGAGCCGAGAAAAAGGGAGCATCAACAACGAGAGTCTCCGCTTCACCGCCCTCAAACGCGGCATTAAACCCAAACCTACGTGATAACCTGATCAACTCCTCAACATCCCTGGAATCAATAATCCGCCCCAGGAATATTGGGGGAATGCCGAGGGCAGTTATGGATATAATCATGAATTGAAAACCATGCCCAACCAACCACCGCAAGTAATTTCCCTGATCCTTTCGCCAAAGCGGATTAAATACCCGCAAACCAACTGCCCCCGCCGCAACGCTTACCCTAATTCTCTGAAAATCACTCAATAAAGCACCAGTAACAATGCCCTCAACCCCACGCGACGCCGCTAGACGAAGACCCCTCACTAGATCCTCCTCCTCATTGCCCCCAACATCAATAAAGAGAACAGGCACGCCCAATGCCTCTCCCTGCATGGAGACGGCATCAATGGGCACATGAAACAACATGGAGTCCCCACGAGACGGCCTAAACGTCAATAAGCAATCCACGCGAAACCCATGCATGACGGCCCAATGAAACGCGAACACGGAGTCCTTTCCACCGGAAAACATCACGCATACCCGCATAATTATATCAAGACAGGATGGGTATTAAAGATTCATCCAACCACCGGCGAAACCGCTTACACGCCCACCGCCTGCACCTCCGGGTACTTGGGAGTGGCGGGCTCCCCCCTCGGAAACCCTCGGGGGATACACCCCCACCCCATCAAGCCCGTCTTCTACGGGAACCCTACCCACCCCCGAGACGGAGAACCGCCCCGGAAGCGGATGGCTGCCTATTTTCGGGGGGAGCTTCCCGCTTAGATGCCTTCAGCGGTTATCCCCTACGGCGTGGCTGCCCGGCACTGCCCTACCGGACAACCGGTACACTAGAGGCCGCGGCGCCCCGTTCCTCTCGTACTGAGGGCACCTCCCCCTCAGGCAGCCAGCACCCCCGACAGGTAGAGACCGACCTGTCTCACGACGGTCTGAACCCATCTCACGTTCCCCTTTGATCGGCGGGCAGCCGCACCC